>CBFGOI010000087.1:0-20309 GCA_965650335.1 uncultured Pedobacter sp.
AAACGACTCTCATACCAATCGACAGCTTTTTCGTTGACAAATTCTAAGCTCTCATCAACTTCCCAACTCTTAACAAGCCTGAATGCATTCCATATTTTGTTGGCAAAATTCCTTCCCTGCTCGCAATACGATTCATCAAACATTAGGTCATTTCCTGCCGGAGAGCAAAGCAACATTCCGACGCGTACGCCGTCTGCGCCGAACTTTTCGATCAAATCGATTGGATCAGGAGAGTTTCCTAACGATTTAGACATTTTTCTGCCTAATTTATCACGTACAATGCCCGTTAGGTAAACATTCGTAAACGGTTGTTTTCCGCGAAACTCGTGACCTGCCATGATCATCCTGGCCACCCAAAAAAACAAAATTTCTGGAGCGGTAACTAAATCGTTTGTAGGATAATAGTAGTTGAGGTCGGCGTTACCTTCTGCATCCGGATTTCCACAAACCGTTGGATCAAAAACAGAAATTGGCCATAACCAGGATGAAAACCAGGTATCCACAACATCCTCATCTTGTTTTAAATCCTGAAGTTGAAGGTTGGAAGTTGAAGGTTGAAGGATCTTTGCTAATTCAAATGCCTCTTCGCGAGTTTTTGCAACTACATATTGTCCGTTTGGAAGATACCAGGCCGGAATTTGTTGTCCCCACCATAATTGACGACTTATACACCAATCCTTCACGTTTTCCATCCAATGGCGATAGGTATTGATAAACTTGTCGGGAATCAGCTTAACTTCGCCATTTAAAACATAGTCAAGGGCAGGTTTCGACATTTCCTCCATTTTACAGAACCATTGCATTGACAGTTTGGGTTCGATTGCTGCGTCTGTGCGCTCAGAGAATCCGATTTGAGATTTGTAATCTTCAACTTTTTCAAGCTGACCAGCTTCTTCGAGTAGTTTAGCAACTTTCTTTCTTGCAATAAAACGATCCTCCCCAACTAGTATTTCAGCTTTCTCGTTGAGTGTTCCGTTATCGTTCAGAATATCAATAACCGGAAGATTATGCTTCACACCAAGTTCATAATCGTTTAAATCGTGTGCAGGAGTAACTTTTAAGCAGCCTGTACCAAATTCCATATCCACATATTCATCCTCAATAATTGGAATTTCGCGATTTATTAGAGGGATAAATACCTTTTTGCCCTTCAAATGCTGATAACGCTCATCCTTTGGATTGATGCAAATTGCGGCATCGGCCATTATAGTTTCGGGGCGGGTGGTGGCAATGATAATGTGTTGCAGGTTTTGGGTTATGGGTTGTGAGGACGTTGTACTTTCAACATTAACCCCAGAATCTGAAACGTTGTACCTTATATAATATAACTTTTGGGTTACTTCTTTACGGATTACTTCTTCATCAGAAACCGCAGTTAATCCTTTCGGATCCCAGTTAACCATTCGGATACCACGATAAATCCATCCTTTTTTATGAAGATGGATAAAGGTATCTAAAACAGCTTCCGATAACGCTTTGTCCATTGTAAAACTGGTTCGGTCCCAATCGCACGAAGCTCCGAGTTTTTCTAATTGTTTAAGAATTATGCCGCCATACTTCTCTTTCCATTCCCATGCATATTTTAAAAATTCTTCCCGGCTTATATCTTTTTTTTCAATTCCGCGCTCTTTAAGCATGGCAACAACCTTTGCCTCGGTGGCAATCGATGCATGGTCGGTTCCGGGCACCCAACAGGCATTTTTACCCAACATTCGTGCTCTACGAATCAACACATCCTGAATGGTATTGTTAAGCATGTGCCCCATATGCAACACTCCGGTAACGTTTGGTGGAGGAATTACAATCGTGTATGGTTCACGCTCATCAGGCACCGAACGAAAAAACTTTTTTTCGAGCCAGTATTTGTACCATTTATCTTCAGTTTCTTTTGGATTATATTTTGTTGAGATACTCATATTCAAATTGCCTTCTGAAAAGGGATGGCAAAAATAACTTTTTAAGTTTAGTTTTTAAGGCCAGAAGATGGCAAATGAAATATTTGCTGAAATAGGCTTACAATATTTTTCATGAGAAACAGTTAATTTAGCTATATATTGGTGAAACCATGAAAACATTATTAAATCTTAAACTTGCTGGTTTAGTTGTAAAAGCTTTATGCGTTAACAGCATAATCAAATGGTTCAATAAATAAGAAAAATATATCAGCTTCGCTGGATTACAATGCGCTCTGATACAGGAATCTGGCGCATTTATTCGACCAATAGTAAGTGTTTGGTTTCGCCTTCAAAAATTCATCTATAAAAATCGTAAATTCGCGCCGTGATAGCGATTAACAACCTTACTTTCGAGATTGGTGCAAGAGCATTGTACGACGAAGCAAACTGGCACATTAAACCAGGAGAAAAAATTGGACTTATTGGAGCCAACGGTACCGGAAAAACAACTTTACTTAAAATAATTGTAGGAGCATATAGTCCAACCAGTGGAACTATTTCGATGGCTAAGGACCTGAAAATGGGATACCTTAACCAGGATTTGCTTTCTTACCAAACCGATAAAAGCATTCTGCATGTGGCGATGGAAGCCTTTGAACGCCAGAATCAGCTTCATACCGAAATTGAAATTCTACTCAATAAATTAGAAACCGATTATTCTGAAGAAGTACTTCATAAGCTGAGCGATAAACAGCATGAATTTGAGGCACTTGACGGATATAATATTGAATTTAAAGCTCACGAAATTTTAGCAGGTTTAGGTTTTAGCGAAGAAGATCAAAAGCGGAATTTAATGACCTTTTCGGGAGGATGGCGCATGAGGGTTATGCTTGCTAAAATCCTTTTACAAACTCCGGATATTCTTTTACTGGATGAGCCCACCAACCACCTTGACTTACCTTCTATTAAATGGCTTGAAACCTATCTTCAGTCGTATGAAGGCGCAATAGTAATTGTATCTCACGATAGATATTTCTTAGACAGGGTAGTTAAAAAAATCGTCGAGTCACGTAAAGGAAAACTCATTCCTTATGCGGGTAATTACAGCTTTTATTTAGAGGAAAAGGCTCTGCGTGAAGAAATCCAAAGTGGGCAGTATAAAAACCAACAAGCTAAAATTAAACAGGAAGAACGTTTAATTGAGCGTTTCAGGGCCAAAGCAAGTAAGGCCAAGATGGCGCAATCTCGTATAAAAGCGCTGGAAAAGATGGAACGAGTTGATGATGTGGATGATGATAATCCGAGTGTGAATTTCAGTTTCAAGTTTAGTAAACAATCTGGCCGTCATGTAGTTAGAATGGAGCATGTAAGTAAAGCATATCCTAATCTACAGATTTTGAACGATGCTCATGCGGTGATCGAAAAAGGCGATAAGATTGCTTTGATCGGAGCCAATGGTAAAGGAAAGTCTACATTATTGCGTATAGTGGCTGGTGCCGATAAAGAGTTTGAAGGCATGTCAGAAACAGGGCATAATGTTACGACCACATTTTTTGCTCAGCATCAGCTTGAGTCACTTCATTTAGAGAACGAGATTTTAAGAGAACTGCAGGCCTTCGCTCCAAAACACACAGAAACTGAGTTGCGTTCTATTTTAGGCTGCTTCCTCTTCACCGGAGATGATGCATTTAAGAAAATCAAGGTATTGTCGGGGGGCGAAAAGTCGCGTGTTGCGCTAGCAAAAGCATTAACAGCAGATGCAAATTTCCTCATTCTGGATGAGCCGACCAACCACCTTGATATTCAATCAGTGAATATTTTGATCCAGGCACTGCAACAATATGAAGGCACATTAATCGCTGTATCTCACGACAGGTATTTTCTTGATAATGTGGCGAATAAGATTTGGTATATTGAAAATCAACAAATCAAAGCTTATCCAGGAACATATGCCGAATATGAAGAGTGGCAATCAAAACGTCCCCCTGTTATTGAAAGGCCGTCAACTCCTGTAGTTAAGAAACAAGACAAGCCTGTCGAGAAATCATCTGTAAATGATGATAAGAGTAAAAACCTTAAAAAGTTAAATCAGTCGTTGCAGCAATTAGAAGATAAAATTGCTGATTTAGAATTAGATATAAGAAATATTGAAACTGAATTGGGCAATGATACCTTATATAATGAGCCGGCAAAATTAAATGCCGTTAACGAAAGATATAAATTAGCAAAAGACAATTTGCATACGGCACAAACCGAATGGGAATCTTTGGCTGAACAAATATTAGAACTTGAAAACGCCGCAATTTAATTTGTGTTAATAAAGGAGTATGAAAAAAAATACTCCTTTATTATTTTTAGCCCTGCTGCTTGCATCCTGCACGGTTCAGCAAGCGTCACAATCATCCGGTTCAAATGCGTCGGCTACAACACAGACTCTGATTTATCAGGATCATTCTTATCTATCATCCATAAAAAGCGTTGAGTTTTATAACAGGGTAAAAGAGCAATCCCTGCCAATTATCACGCTAGGATCGACTGACGAACTGATGCTGACTTTCGATGATTTGCGAGCGGGCAGCCGAAATCTGTCCTATACGATTGAGCATTGTGATGCCAGTTGGAACAGCAGTCATCTCTCGCCTATTGATTACCTTGAAAACTTCACCGAGGACCGAATTAATGACTATAGTTTTTCATTTAATACTCTGCAAAAGTTCACGCATTACGAGCTGACTCTCCCGAATTTCAGCATAAAGCCCAAAATATCGGGCAATTATCTCCTGAAGGTTTTCGAAGACGGAGATCAGCGCAAGCTTGTACTCAGCCGCCGGTTCTTTGTAGTTAATCCAATTGTTACTATAGCTGCGGAAATCGTGGCAAGCAATCAGGTGTCATTACGCGAAAAGAATCAGAAGGTGAACTTTATAGTAAATCATCCGCAGCTTAACATACAGAATCCTTATGTTGATGTAAAAACGATGGTAATGCAGAATGGGCGTTTCGACAATGCCAAATGGGCCGAAAGGGCCGCTTATGTAAGACAGAACCAATTGATTTATAACGATATCCGAACCTTTGATTTTCCAGGAGGAAATGAATTCAGAAGATTTGACCTTCGAAGCTTACGTTTTCAGACAGAACGGGTGGCCAAGATATTTCGCGATTCTGTGAACATCGTTCAGCTACTTCCTGATCCAAACCTTAGCGGCATTGGGTATACTTTCAATTATGACGAAAATGGTGCCTTTTACATAAGAAGTCAGGAAGGAAGAAATAACAGAACTGATGCAGATTATGCAACTATTAAGTTGGAATTGGTTTCTGATCAACCCTCTTCTGACGGACAAGCTTACATTGTGGGCAAGTTTAACGATTATCAGCTGAAGGAAGAAAACAGGATGACATACAATGCTGCCCGGCGTAGATTTTATGGAAGCATGTTTGTAAAACAAGGAGTTTACGATTACCAGTATGTTTGGGCAGATAATAATAGTGTGGATCCGCAACCATTTGAGGGGTCATTTTACCAGACGAAGAACAGCTATCAGATTTTCTTTTACTTTCATAAACCTGGCGGAAGATGGGATGAACTCGTTGGTTTTTCTGAAGTTAGAAATTAGTTCATTATATTTCTCCCGCTATCCATATATTTAGGGCATGACTATCGAATCTAAAACAGCCAGTGAGTCGTTTACCATAATGAATGAGCTGGTTCTTCCAAACGATACGAACACTCTAAATAATCTCATGGGAGGCCGCTTACTCCACTGGATGGATATTGCTGCTGCAATTTCAGCGCAGAAACATAGCAATCACATTGTTGTTACAGCATCTGTCGATAATGTTTCATTTAAGAAGGCAATCAAACTGGGTGATGTTATCACGATAAGTGCAAAGGTTACCCGTGCTTTTACTACTTCTATGGAGGTGCGACTGGAAGTATGGACCGAAAATATCCCCACTGGAGAAAAAAACAAAAGCAACGAAGCCTATTATACTTTTGTGGCGCTCGATAATGTTGGTAAAGTAGTTAAGGTTCCTGAATTAATTCCCGAAACAGATGAAGAGAGACATCTCTTTGCCCATGCTTTGAGACGCAGACAATTACGATTGATTTTAGCTGGCAAAATGAAGCCGAATGATGCGACAGAACTTAAAGCGCTTTTCTTTGACGAAGCAGATTAATTGATCGATTTTGGGGCGAACGATTTAATATGTTGTAGTCTCTGCAAATAATCTTCAATACGGCCGCTTAAATGGATCACTTCATCCGGACGGCTTGAAATAGCTCCACCTATTGCTGTTGTGGTAAATGTAAATAATACAGCTCCAACTGTTATTAATGTATTCTGCAACTTATCATCGTTTTGCAATGCTACTGCCGTACCTCCGCCGATAGCAAGACCCGAAATAAACCCAATTAAAGTTCCCGCTCCCGATTTTCCTTTAGCACGCAACTTTATTTCCCTGATCTGAAGAGCATTTATAAATTGTGAGGTATCGCCAATCTTTCTTGTTAGATATATACCTTTGTCGTCTGCTGATTCTAGAATTCCCTGGAATATGCGCCGATCGAGAGTGTAAACTTTAGCCACATACCGTTTTTGTCTGCTTTGTGCGGAAAGAGAATTAAGCCCTATTAAAGTCAGAAAAGTGAGAAAAAAAATAAATCGCAGAGAAGTTCGCATAATGATCTCCAAATATAAGTAATCTCTGCTTAATGTGTATTAGTAATAATAAATCTATAAGATTATGTTATTGATTGGCTAACTCTAAGATCCTATCAAATTCTTCTGCTTTTAAGCTCATAACAGATAACCTTCCCTGTTTTACCAAGCCAATTTCTTGAAGGCGTGCATCAGCTTTAACTTCTTCCAGGGTTACGGGTCGTTTTAATGTTTCAACCGGAGCCAAATCTACAACAACCCAGTTTTTATCATCTGTAGTAGGGTCCTGATAGAATTCTTTTACAACTTTGGCCACACCTACCACTGCTTTACCTTCATTACTATGATAAAAAAGAACCAAATCACCTACTTTCATCTCTTTCAGATTGTTACGAGCCTGATAATTGCGTACACCATCCCAGAATGTACGTTTATCCTCATTAAATTTATCCCAACTGTACTTAAAAGGTTCTGATTTAACTAGCCAATGATTCATATTAGTAATAAGTGTACTTAGTTTTAAGGATTTGTATAGGAACAAGCAAAATCAAATCAGTTTCCGAAATTTGCTTTTCAGGGCAAAACTAAAAAAACAAAAGAAATAAAGAGTGTCGCTATTATCACAAATGTGCTAATTATAAGTCTGCCCCATATTATAGGTGAAAGAGTCGGATCTTTTTTTTTCTTTATTTAATTTCTGAAGATCAATTGCTAATTCCGTAGAAAATAATTGCGCTCCATATTTGTTTAAATGCAGTGCATTATAAAAAAGGTTCCTGTTTTGTGATACTTTGGATGCAGAGTAGTTTAGGAAGGGAATCTGGTACTTAGCCGCAATTTTTTCATAAAGAGTGATTATATCACGTCGATTTTTTATAAACTTTTGCCCCTCTAAATATTCCGGGGTATAAACAAGAATGAGCTCAATATTATTACTCTTACAGTATTGAATATATTTTTCAAATAGTTTGACAACTCTTTTATCCAGAATATATTCAAGTTTTTTTGGGTATAGTCTTTTTGCGGCCGCAAGATCACTATTCCAAATCTTATTTTGTGCTTCAAATCCATTATACCGATCAGAAGAATTATCCCCCTGGCCGATTAAAAGTTTTAAAGCATGCGACATCAACTTAAATTCTCCAGCATATCTGGCCATTGGTATCTCGAAATCATTTTTACTTAAACCTTCCAGCTCAATGAGCGTATTTTTCATAATACTGTCCTGAAGAAAAGGTAGAAATTGTTGATAATCATAGATTCCCTTTGTTTTACATAGGGTGTGACAATCTACAGATTGAATTACAATTTTAGGAGGGGGATTATGCTCCAAAAAAATCTTAAACCTGCAGTATTGAATTTCGAACATTTGTCCATCCATCCCCAAGTTATAGGAACTTTTATTCAATAGCTTAGTTACAATGAGGGGGTCAATATGGTAAACGGCCCTTGAAGAGCCATTAATAATTATATCTGAGTTTATTTTACTTTCATAGATGGAATTCCAGACTCCAAGATTCGACTGCTTTTCTAATCTGAGACCTTTCGTTATTACAACATCCAATAGGATTAAAGAGATGCAAGTAATAAAACTAAAAAGTATAGCTTTTAAACAAAACGTCTTCATTAGAACTGAAAATAGATAAATGAATTATTATGAAATGCCCCTAAGAAAACTATCATAAAAACTCCTGAAAAATACAGACTCCATCTGAAGAGTGCTGGTAATCTTTTGAAGCTGACACTTAAATTATATCTCACATCAATGTGTCTGCTTACTTCTAGAAAAGCAATCAACAAGATACATACTGCAGTTCGCGGTATTCCACCAGGTAAATTTAAAAATTCTATATCCCTGTTTTTCAATAGAATAGAAATATCAGATGGCAGATTACTCAACTTGGTAAGAATTGACATTGCATGGTTTATAGAATCTGCTCTGAAGAATATCCAACTAAATGTGATCAGTGTAAAAACTAAAAAGATGTCCAAACTTTTATTAAAAGCTGAAAATTTAGTTAAACCAATTCCGGCCAGGAATTTTTCCCTGATTGACCTAGTTACGGCAGCACTTATTAGATAAACCCCGTTAAGCAATCCCCAAACAACAAATGTCCATGCAGCTCCATGCCACAATCCACTTACTAGAAACACTATAAGAATATTCAAAAAGAATCGCAATTTGTTTACCCTGTTGCCACCCAAAGGCTTATAAATATAATCTCTAAACCAGGTAGAAAGTGAAATATGCCAGCGCGCCCAAAATTCAGATATGGTTCTGGAGTGGTAAGGATAATTGAAATTAATCATTAAGTCGTAACCCATTACCCTTGCAGCGCCCCGAGCAATATCAGAATATCCGGAAAAATCACAGAATATCTGAAACGAAAAAAACACGACTCCCAATAAAATGGTAATAGCCGGATAGTTGTCAAAATTGGTAAACACCGGGTCCGAAAACAGAGTTAAACGATCTGCAATAACTATCTTTTTAATTAATCCCCACAACATCAGCCTTAAGCCGAAAACAACGTTCTCATAGTTAAATACTGATTTTCTATAAAACTGATGCAACAAATTTTGTGGTCTTTCAATGGGACCGGCCACAATTTGTGGATAAAATAAAATGTATAACCCATAGATGCCCATATGCCTTTCGGCCTTTTGATTTTTCTGGTAAACCTCAATGAGGTAACTCATTGCCTGGAAAGTATGAAAGGATAAGCCAATGGGTAAGAGTATTTCCAGTAATGGATATGATTGATTAAATAAGTAATTTATATTTCCGATGGTGAAATTTAAATATTTAAAAAAGCCCAAAAGCAGCAGATGGACTGAAATGCTTAAAATAAATACGGTCTTTCGTCTGCCTCCCGTGAGACGTTCCATTCCGATGCCTGCATAATAATCTACCAGAATAATAAATAATAGAATTAATATAAATGCGGGACTGTAGTACATATAAAAAACACAGCTGGAAATCAGTAATAATAGCCATCTGTATTTATGGGGCAATACATAGAATAAAGCTGTGGTTATAACAAAGAAGACAACAAACTCTATTGAATTAAATAACATAATCCTTTAAAATCTTCTAATAGTTATGAATAGAGAGTCAATAATAAACTTCGGCTATAAAATCCAGTCAGTAGAATTTATTCTTAATCCGTTAAGACGATTATCGAACCCATTATTAAAAAGGTTCAAATTTTAAAATCTCTAAAACACTTACGGACTCATCTATCGACACATCTTCAATGTTAAAAATATGCTTCACCTGTGATTCGAAAATCGATTTCTCTTCTAAAATTCGTTTTCTGTAAAATTCAAATTCCTTATTGCAAGAATTATAATCTACTAAGACTTCCTCTATTTTATTAATAATTTCTTTCCTTGATATCTTACTATCGTTTATTTTAAATTTTCTTGGAATAGCTATATCTTCAAAATATTTGGCAGATCCTCTTTGATTTGTTAAAACACAACAACCGTTTATCGCAGCTTCCCTTGGTATTCTATCTTTCCCAGGATGATTTCCAAAATCTATATATAATTTACTTGTTTGGAATTGCTCTTGCAATTCTGCTCTTGACATTCCTTGTAACTTGACCCATTTTAAATGAGGTGTGGCTTTTTGTATTTTTTGCGTAAAAGCAAGTCCTTTTTTAGGGTTATATAAAATTTTATCCTCGCGAGATATTTTATTCCTGTCCGGAGTAAAATCAGTATGAATGTAATCTGACAAAGGAAGGACTTCTGAGAAATTATGTTTTAATAAAAATTGCTGGGCATAAACAGATTGATAACAATTTAAGGAGTTAGTTTTACTTAATTCTTTAAGTGAAAAATTACCGGTAAAAGTATTCTTTTGTTTAACTATTAATCTATATATCCTCTTAAAAAACTGGTAGAACCCTTCTTTTATTCCACGTTTAAAATAGTCTTTCAGGCTTAAAAAATGACTTGAGCAGGTATAGAAATTATCTACACTTAGCCACCAAAATATAAGCTGACATTTCTTAAATCTTCTATAAATATGAAAAACAGCTTCAAACATTACTAGGACGTTTTTCGTATTATTTTCAATTGTTGAAGACACTTTTACATTGTATTGAGCATATTCCTTTGGAATATCTGCATTAACAATATCACCTTTGTCGTCTACATAAACCACATAGGCATCAACATTGTTATCATTGAGCACGCTAACAAGTTGATGAGCGAGCTCGACCCCACCAGTTATGATATGTCTGAAGCAGCAAACATATACTTTTGATTTATTGAAAACCTTTATCATATTCCAATCGTAAAAAGAATCAGTTCGTCCATAAGCAAAATACTGTAGATCCTAAGCAGTTATTTTAATTCCCCTATTGATTCAACTTTCTGTCAAAACGAATGCCTAGCTAAACAAACCTAGAATATTTGTGTTTTGCTGGTGGTAAGAAGCATATAATGAGGAGTTTTAATGATTTCCAACAAGACAATTGAGAATTAAAATCATTAGTTTGAGAAAAATTATCCCATTATCAAAAGCAAAAAACTTTACCTATAACAATAATCAAATAAAGGTTACAATGAAACTTGGGAACGTATTTTTAACCATTAGCTATTTCATAATCTTTGTATACTTGCAAGCAAATTAGGTTTAATAAAATTAATTATATATATGCACGAATTAGAGCCATCTGTACTACAAAAAATCAATAACTGGCTTCAGGGGAGCTATGACCCCGAAACCAAAAGCGACATTCAGAAACTTTTAGATGGGAAATCCTTCACAGAATTAACGGATTCATTTTATAAGGATCTGGAATTCGGAACAGGTGGTCTAAGAGGTTTGATGGGAAATGGCTCAAACAGAATAAATAAGTATACAATCGGAACTGCAACCCAGGGTCTTTGTAATTATCTTTTAAAGAAATATCCTGGGGAGGAAATTAAAGTAGCAGTTGCACACGACAGTCGGAACAATTCAGATTATTTCGCAAATATTACTGCAGAAGTTTTTTCTGCAAATGGAATTCATGTTTATTTCTTTAAAGAGTTAAGGCCCACTCCTCTCCTTTCGTTCGCGATCAGAGAATTGGGATGCCGCAGCGGGGTGATGTTAACTGCTTCACATAATCCGAAAGAATATAACGGATACAAAGCTTACGGAGCTGATGGCGGCCAGTTTGTCTCGCCTGACGATAAAATGGTAATGAATGAAGTAGCGCAAATCAGTAGTATTGACGCCGTCAAATTCAATCGTGTTGAAGCCAATATTGAACTCCTTGGCGAGGAAATAGACAAACTTTATCTTGATAAAATCACAGAACTTTCGGTTTCTCCGGAAGCAATAAAACGCCAGGCTAATCTTAAAATAGTATTCTCTCCAATTCATGGAACCGGGATTACCCTCGTACCGCAGGCTTTAGAGCGCTTTGGTTTCAATAATGTAATTCTTGTCGAAGAACAGATTAAACCTGATGGAAATTTCCCAACGGTGGTTTATCCTAATCCGGAGGAGAAGGAAGCGTTAACTCTCGCCCTGGCGAAGGGGAAAGAAACCGATGCTGACTTAATTCTGGCTACAGATCCGGATGCTGATCGCGTTGGAATTGCTGTGAAGAATAATGACGGCGAGTTTATTCTTTTAAACGGAAATCAAACGGGGAGTTTATTAATAAATTATTTGTTAACAGCCTGGGAGGAAAGAGGTAAGCTTACCGGAAATGAATATATAGTTAAGACAATTGTAACCTCGTACATTATTGACGAGATTGCCAGATCTAAAAATGTTGAATGCTTTAACACCTTAACCGGATTCAAATATATTGGTGAATTAATGACGAGCCTTTCGGGAAAGAAAACCTTTATAGGTGGTGGTGAAGAAAGCTACGGCTACCTGATTGGCGAACTGGTACGGGATAAAGATGCAGTGATATCAGCTGCTTTTATAGCAGAAATGACAGCCTATTACAAGGATAAAGGAAGCAGTTTGTTTGATGCTATGCTTTCTATGTATGAGCAGTATGGGTTTTATAAGGAAAAACTGGTATCTGTAACTAAGACAGGAAAAAGTGGTGCTGAAGAAATTAAGGAAATGATGGAACGCTTTAGGAATAACCCACCTGCGAGTCTCGGCGGATCAAAAGTGACTTTGCTAAAAGACTATGAATTGCAGAAAGAAACTGATCTAAGTTCGGGTTCAACTAAAACACTGGATTTCCCGAAATCTGATGTCCTGCAATTTATTACCGAAGACGGCTGCATTATTTCTGCCCGTCCATCAGGTACAGAACCTAAAATCAAGTTTTATTGCAGCGTAAAAGCACCTTTGACTAATAAATCAATGTATAAAGAAGTTGATAAACAACTAGATGAAAAAGTTAGTGTGATAATGAAAGATCTAGCGGTATAATTTTTTAATACCACAATGAAATTCGTTCCGTTTAAGTTTGACAACTTTCTAAAAGTTGTCAAACTTTTCTAATCAGCAATCGCTTTATTGAGATTAATTTACTTGGTTTATAGGCTTTCCGCCTAAAAAGGCTTTGATATTTTGAAAGGTTATTTCCATAATCCTGGTTCTGGCCTCTTTGCTCATCCATGCATTGTGCGGTGTGATTATGCAATTTTTTGCAGTTAATAAAGGATTATCTGCAGCGGGCGGTTCGGTTGATAATACGTCTAAAGCTGCACCTGCTATCCTACCAGAATTTAAAGCATCAGCCAAATCCTGTTCATTGATCAGTTGCCCTCGTGCTGTATTGATAAGAAAGGCATTTTTTTTCATTTTTTCTATCAAATTTTTATTAACGAAGCTTTTGTTGTCTGCTTTTAGAGGTAGATGAAGAGATATAAAATCGCTCTCACTAAAAAGGGAATTCAGGTCTTTGTATTCGCCTAAATCAGTATCCTTTTTCTGGGGAGTATGATAAAATACGCGCATTCCGAAAGCTTTTGCTATTTCTGCCGTTCTACGTCCAATACTTCCAAATCCAACAAATCCTATGCATTTATCTTTTAACTCAGTTAGAGGACTTAAAGCATAGCTAAAATCAGGCGATTTTACCCAAGCACCTTGATGAACGGATGCCGAATGCAACCCAACCTGATTTACTAGTTCGAGTATAAAGGCAAAAGTATGCTGAGCTACTGAATCCGTTCCATAATCAGGTACGTTGCACACACTTATACCCTTTTGGCGAGCAGTGTCTGTATCGATAATATTGAATCCGGTAGCTGTAACAGCGATCAATTTAAGATTTGGTAATTGTTCAAGGATGTTTTTATCGAATGCTACTTTATTCGTTAGAATAATATCTGCATCAATACATCTATCAATCACCTCGGCCGAACTCGTGCGTTCAAAAAGTTTCATTTCAGATAATCCGCCAATCTTATCCCACGAAAGATCGCCGGGATTCAATGTATACGCGTCTACTGCAACTATTTTCATAAAAATAAGTATAGATTAAAAAAAGAAAGCCAGGTGTTTCCCGGCTTTATAGTTGATTATCGAATAACTATAGGTCCAAAATGGATTTATAGTTTAAAAGCCTGACGTCCCAATAATTTCCAAGCACCTTTTTGTTTTTGGAATACTAATAACACTCCAAGATTTACCGTGCCCGGCTTACCATTGTCGTTTGTTTGAGCAGAAAGTTTATGCCTTACTAAGGCTGTTTTACCCGAAACCTTAATGGTTTGATCGTTCAAGTCGAGTGTAACAAAGTCGGATTTACCGCTTGCAATGCTCTCTACAAATGCTGTCTTATTTTCGATCTTCCCACTAGAGTGGCCATAACTAAGATCATTTGCTGCAATATCATTTAATGCTGACCTGTTTCCGCTAAGCATCGCTTGTTTCAAATTTTCTACAGCAGCTGCAACTTTACTTTCAGCCTTGGATTGGCCATTTACTATGTTTGTCATAACTACACATAGTAATAACAAATAAATTTTTCTCATGTATTAAGGAATTAAAGAATCAATTGGTTGCTAAATTAAGAGATTTTAAATTAATCAGATCCATTTTAAAATAAAGGCAAAAAAAAAGAGGTGATTTCTCACCTCTTTTTTTACCATCGATTTCCATCTTCTTTATTTCGATCTCTGTTTCCAGATTTATTATAATCTCCGCGACCTGAGCCTCCACCTTTACTATATCCTCCTCCACCATTGCCACCTTTGTATCCACCGCCTCCACTTCTATCAGGGCTTGAAAATGTTCTTTGAGGACGAGGGCTGCTTTCTCGTTTGTCTTCAGCTTTAGAAACCGATATCGTTCGGCCGAAAACTTCCAAACCATTCAGTTCGGTTATAGCTTTCTGAGCTTCTTGATCGTCTGGCATTTCTACAAATCCAAATCCTCTTTTTTTTCCTGTTTCTTTATCCAGGATTAGTTTAACTGAAGAAACTGTTCCGAATTCTTCGAAAGTCTCTCTTACATCAGCTTCTTCAAGCTGATAAGGCAGGCTGGCAACAAAAATATTCATGTGAAATTAATTGGGTGAGTATCAGAGGAGTTGAATTAATTAATAATATATAAGTCTGTATTTTTTTTAAATATATCAATAATTACAATACAGATTATAAAATGTTTTGTTCAGTTAATAAAAAACTAATTGCATGTTGGTTCAAATCCGTAACAGCTTCTAAAATTATGTACTGAAAGAGATTTTATTTAAAGCCTTTTGTTAAAAACCTCGAGGTTTGGATCCCTCGAGGGCGGGAAAACTCCTATTTAATCTTTTTGTGATTCGATAAATTGATATTAGAGGTAAATGCAGGGATTAAAATCACTTTCCAGAAAAAATAAGAGCTAAATTGAGAAGACTATGATAATTACTTGTTTTTCTTTTCTGATCTTTCTTCCTTGGGTACGCCCTTGGCTAAAGTTTCATTGTATTTTTCAAGCAGGTATATATACTTATTGATCCAGTACTGTACAGAATTAGATTCGGTGTTAGTTTCAACATCAATCTTTTTTTCTGATGTGGCCAGAGCAAAATCCTTGTTTTGTATAAATTGTTCCTTGAAGTAATCGGGAAGTTTTACAGAAAAATCATACACCAAAACATAACAAATTCGATGTAATGTGTAAGGCCGTAAAGATTTCTGTTTAAACCAATTGTATACAGATCGTCTGTTTACATGGATTTTTCTCGCAACATCGCTGATGCTGAGCCGATTGGACCGAATAACTTCTTCGATCATTTCTCCAACATGGATATCCTCATTCATATACTATTTGAAATAAGCAGGTTTACAACTTCGCAAATGAAGAGGTCGGTTTGTTTAGCAGGTTTGGTAGTAAGCAGTCCATAAGCATTCTTCGTCATTAAAGAAGAAAATTAGAACGAAGATTAATCTTGATTTTCCAGAATTAAATCAAGTTCTTCAAATCGGGAATTATTGCTTTTAAATTCTGGAATTATCTCTTTCATTTTACTCACAATCTCATTCTCATTGGCGCAATCATTCAATTTAATTAACTCGTTAATCTTTTGCTGTATGTATTCGTATGGATACAAAATAACGCGCGAAATTTTAATTTTCTGATGATGTGTCGGAATGGTGTATTCTTCTTTATTTAGGAGTTCCTCGTATAACTTTTCGCCGGGACGTAAGCCGGTAAACTCAATTTTAACGTCTTTACCTGGTCTTAGTCCGGTAAGCTTGATCATATTTCTTGCCAGGTCGGCAATTTTAACCGGTTCGCCCATGTCAAAGATAAAAATCTCGCCCCCCTTACCCATTGCAGCCGCTTCGAGCACTAATTGCACGGATTCTTTTATTGTCATAAAATAACGGGTTATCTCAGGGTGGGTAACCGTAACAGGACCTCCGCGTTCAATCTGAGCTTTGAACCGGGGAATTACCGAACCATTAGAACCCAGGACATTACCAAATCGAGTAGTTATAAACTTGGTTTGAAAACCTATAGAACTGCTGCTGTTTTTTAACAAAATATCCTGAAGAAACCCGGTTTCACGCTGATTACCATCTTCCAGATTATTTAAAGATTGAATATACATTTCGGCCAAACGCTTCGACGCTCCCATAACATTAGTTGGGTTCACCGCCTTATCGGTAGATATCATGATGAATTTTTCAACTCCAAATTGAACCGATATGTCTGCGATATTTTTGGTGCCTAGTACATTATCCAGAATGGCTTCGCATGGATTATTTTCCATCATTGGGACGTGCTTATAAGCCGCTGCATGAAAAACAATTTGCGGGCTATACGACTTAAATATTCCGTGCATTGTTTTAAAGTTTTGAATATTCCCGACACACACTTTTATATTTTCCGACATGCAGTTGTCTTCCAGTTCGAGTTGTAACTCATGCAAAGGAGATTCAGCCTGATCGCATAAGACCACCAGTTCTGGGTTATAAGTTATCACCTGCCGAACAATTTCAGAACCAATAGAACCTGCGGCACCAGTAATTAAGATTCTCTTGCCTGAAAGTTCATTAAGAACATTGGCTTTATTTAAAACTATGGGACGTCGTTGTAAAAGATCTTCGATTTTCAGATCAGCAATCTGATTTAGGCTAAGATGACCATTTAACCACTGGTCTGCAGGCGGAACAGTAAGCACTTTGATTCCCTGTTCAATGCATTCTTCAATAGCTTGTTTTTTGCCGTTTACATTTAGGCAGTTGCTGTTTACAACTAGTTCTGCATAGGCGTATTTAGCCTTTAAAAGTTTTATTGACGAGGATTTAAAAACTTTCTTTTGTTCAATATATTTACCCACTTTATCCAGGTCATCATCAATAAACCCCAGAACTTCGTATTTAATTTCCGGATGATCTTCGAACGCCTGTTTTATGAGAACGGAAGAACGATCTGAACCATAAATAATAATCGGTTTAACCTGTTCTCTTTTAAGTCCGGTATAAAAGGTGTAAATGTTTTTTACCACAAGGCGGAACATTATCAGCAAAGTTGATGAAATGAAAAAATTGAAAATTATTACCTGCTTAAGCTGCAGATCAGCAAATCGCTCTGATTGTTCCAAGGGAGTTTGAATAGCAAGCCAAAAAAAGACATTGCATAACAGAGTGGCCGAAAAGATGGTAAATATATCTTCAGTATTTGAGTATCTTATTATGCCTGTATGAATTTTCATAACAATAAAAACAAGCATCGTTATAAAGCAATACAGACCTAAATATGATAAATATTCAAAAGTGAATATCTCTAAAAACCTAAACCTGGTGGCTAATAAGAATGAAAGAAAAAACGCCCAGGTTACAAGAACAAGGTCGATCAATAAAATAAGCCAACGACTCTGTGCTTTCCCAAATAAAAATGTTTGTATCATGGTCAGATGATTTAGAAGAATTAAGAAAATAAGGTCTATTTATAAGAAAATGTAGTGATGCGGATAATATCCGGCCGTCCATTACTGAAACAGGCCGTAAGAATAAAGACTACTTAGATCTTCCTACGGATCAGTATGAAGAATCAGTATTCAGATAGCATCCTTTAATTACCTAAAAAACGCAAAATTGGATATAGCCTTTAGGTTTGTTCAAGAAGGTTTTAACGGTATTGGAGGATTATGCGACGGCCGGAAAACGTTTCAAGCGCTCAGAAAAACATTTTTTAACACTTTTAATCACCCTGAGGATTTCGTGCTCGGTTAAATTAGAGCCGGAAGGTAAGCATAAACCTTTTTTAAACAGCCGATCGCTGGTTTGATCACCATAAAACAAATTTCGGGCAAAAACAGGTTGTAAATGCATTGGCTTCCAGATTGGCCTGGCTTCAATATTTTCTTTTTCCAGGGCCAGGCATATATCGATATTATTCATACTGCCCTCATCTTCTTCAATGGTTATCGCACTTAACCAGTGGTTAGAAAAGTAATCGCCATTCTGTTCGTTTTGAAACTGAATACCGGGAATAGATGACAAATGTTGTTGATAGAGACTGAAATTTTTGCGCCTCTGAGAAACACGTAAGAGCAGGACTTCCATCTGTCCTCGTCCAATACTCGCACAAACATTACTCATCCGGTAATTGTAGCCAATTTGCGAGTGTTGATAGTATGGAGCGGAATCGCGTGCCTGAGTAGCTAAGAATTTCGCTTTAGCAATCCACTCTTTGTTTGAAGAGAGCATTGCTCCTCCCCCAGAAGTAGTAATGATCTTATTTCCATTGAACGATAAAATACTAATATCTCCAAAAGTCCCAAGTTTCTTCCCCTTGTATGTTGAGCCTAGAGCTTCTGCAGCATCTTCAATAACAGGAATTCCATAAGTAGCTCCGATTTCTACAATCCGGTCAATTTGTGCCGGCATTCCGTACAGGTGAACTACTATAATAGCCTTTGGCTTTTTCCCCTTTGCCATCCGGTCCATTATAGCTATCTGTAAAAATTCAGGAGACATGTTCCATGTGTTTTCTTCGCTATCGATAAAAATGGGTGTTGCTCCCTGATATTTTATCGGATTTGCGGAAGCTGAAAATGTTAATGATTGACATAAAACTTCGTCTCCGGACTTAACTCCTAAAATAATCAGGGCCAGGTGTAATGCTGAAGTGCCCGAATTTAACGCAGCAACTTGAGTGTTACCGCCGAAGTAAGCCTCTAAGTCTCTTTCAAAACCATCAACATGAGGACCCAGCGGTGCTATCCAGTTGGTCTCAAAAGCATTTTTCACATAGAGAGATTCATTTCCTCCCATGTGTGGAGAGGAAAGCCAGATTTTCTGATTCATAACGGTAGAATTAAGTAGTGATGAAAAAAAAAGATTTCTCAAGGCTTTCAAATGCCGGTGGCACAAAGCGATGTTTGATTTATGATAAAAAAACGATCTGAGCCGGGTAGATCCAGTTCAGATATAGGTTGAGGAAGATTTAAGAAAGAAATAAAAGGTATATAAATTCAAAAAGCTTTTTTTAAAAAGCCAATATGTAAGTATATAAAGTTTGATTAAGAATGATTTAGCAGCCCAGGATAACAAATGAAAAGATGCCCTATTGGCTAAGCTGGAAATTATGTAGTTTTTTTTTCAAATAGATAATATAAAACATTAAAGCTATCTATGCAGATAGCTTTAATGAAGGGATTTAAAATTTCCGGTATACCATTAGCATCCCGAAACTAATTATTGTTATTAAACTCCTGCTCTGAACTTATCTTGGTCCAACACCGTTTAGCACAGCAGAAGGTACATCAGCAGCAGAATTTAGTGCCGAATTGTATTCGTAACCCGGCGCCCATGTTGAAGGCGGTGTTTCGATATATAATGGATTAGGGCAGTTTTCCATAATGTTATTTAGGTTAAGTACCCTGCCGCTGCCATATTGAATCAATGCACGTATTGTTCTGTTGGCGATATTCTTAAAATAATTGTTCTCTACGCGGATATTAACTTGATTCCAGGCATCAACCTGAGGCTCGTTGTACGGCACGTTTTGGTGCTGAACATAATTATTAAAGAAATGCACAATACCAGTCGAAGCAAATGGCACACGCTCTGCAATATCATAGAAATAGTTATGATGAAGCGTTACATTTAACTTTCCGGTATTCATAGATTCTACCGCGCCTCCGCCAATAAGAATTCCGTAATTACTACCAGTGAATCTGGTCCATGATACTGTAACAAAGTCACCACCGCGCGAAACGTCTACTAATTCATCTGCTGCGTGATCTAACCAGCAATGATCAATCCACACATGATGAGCATTATCTCTTATGGTAACACCATCAATCGGCGAATTCTGAAT
>CBFGOI010000088.1:0-19691 GCA_965650335.1 uncultured Pedobacter sp.
AGCCGGCAAAAGCTTGCCCTTTTCAACTGAAGGGTGTGGCGGCTGGTACCTACCGGGATGAATATTTATTCAGGTTGGCAGAGACCTATCTGTTAAGAGCAGAAGCCTATCTGGGATTAAATAATACCGGGCTGGCTGCAGCCGACATTAATATAGTAAGGGCTCGTTCAAACGCTTCTCCGGTGGCCGCCAGTAGTGTGGATATCGATCTAATATTGGATGAAAGAATGCGGGAGTTTGGTATGGAAGAAAAAAGGATGTTTACTCTTATGCGCATAGGTAAATGGTTCGACAGGGTTAAAAAGTGTAATCCTCTTTACGCTCCTTCGGCCTTGCCGACCTACAATTTATGGCCGATACCATTTTCTGAAATTGAAAGAAACAGGGGTGCAAAGCTTGAACAAAATCCAGGTTATAATTGATCGGATTTTCAGAATAGTAGCTTGTCTTCCGCACTCTATGCAGATGGCTTTCCGCAAAATGACGAGTAATAAATAGTCGTAGAAATTAATCCAAATGGGTTAGTTTGGAGAGGAGGATCCCGGTTTTTCCGGGACCTCTTCTATTTTGTTAATTTCTTTGAAAATAATAGGATACCTTGACCGGATATTTGACGCAAGTTCAGCGCTCGTCTAATGGACAGCGTACTTGAATATATCAAGGCAGCAAAGGTTGAAGCCTTTTGCTGCCTTTTCACTGTAAACATAAACTGATGAATAAACTTGTTTGGAAGAATTTTTTAATAATCCTTTTGATTTTGCCCTTTATCGCAAATGCACAGAAACGTGGAGTTTACAAGGGAATTCACTCAGGTATGCCATGGTTCGACGACCGGGGGAAACCTGTGAGTGCTCACGGAGCTAATATTATTAAGGAAAAAGACAGGTATTACCTTTTCGGCGAGAAGCACTCTGATACCAGTAATGCATTCGCCGGTTTTACCTGCTATTCATCGAAAGACCTTTACAACTGGAAGTTTGAGAGTATTGCTCTTCCTGTTCAGGATTCAGGAAAGCTGGGACCCGGCCGGGTGGGTGAGAGACCCAAGGTAATGAAGTGCCCCAAAACAGGTGAGTTCATTATGTATATGCATGTGGATACCTTAGGGCATGTCGATCAGTTTTTGGGCTACGCAACATCAAGTTCAGTTACTGGCCCTTACACGTTCCGCGGGCCTTTGCTTTTTGATGGAAAGCCTATAAAAAAGTGGGATATGGGTACCTTTCAGGATTCAGATGGCAGTGGTTATGCGCTTCTCCATGGTGGAGATGTTTACAGGCTCAGTGAGGATTATAAAAGTATTGTTGAACACGTTCATAAGGCCAATATCGAAGGGTTCGAATCTCCTGTAATATTCAGAAAAGACAGCATTTACTATTTTCTCGGTTCGCACCTTACCAGTTGGGAGCGTAATGATAATGACTATTATACTGCTACTTCACTTAAAGGTACATGGACTAAAAGAGGAATGTTTTGTCCGCCGGGAACATTAACCTGGAATTCGCAATGTACCTTTGTGCTTCCCGTAAGCGGCTCAAAAGACACGACCTTTCTGTATATGGGCGATCGCTGGGCCTACCCGATACAGGAGTCTGCAGCCACCTATGTATGGCAGCCTTTAACTATTTCAGGAACTAGTATGTCCATTCCCAGGTACTTTGATGCCTGGCGAATTGATATGCTTACCGGAGAATCGGAACTGGTTGACTTGCCTGAGAAAGTAATTGAAAACACTAACCAAAAGCAGATATCCTACTCTGGTAACTGGAAGCATACTCAAGATAGTTTGTCACTCAGTAGTTCAGATGTAAAAAATGACAGTTTCACTCTGCACTTCAATGGACGCCAGATTGCATTCTATGGATTATCCCGGCCCGATGGGGGGCATGCAAATGTCGATCTCAGAAATAAAAAAGGAAAGATTGTTTTTTCAGGTCTTATAGATATGTATTGCAAGTATCCCATTAATTCTCTGAAGTATATCACTCCAGTTCTGAAGAAAGACGATTATACCTTAACTGTAACGGTAAAAGGGGAACATGGTAATTGGTACGACAAAAGAAAAAATAAGTACGGCAGTACAGGCAATGTAGTTTCCCTTGATAAGATATTGGTAAAACCCTAAATGATTTTTGTTGAGCGCCACTAGAAATGATATTAACGATAAATCCTAAAAAAATAGCTGCACACATTTTGCTGGTTGCATTTTTTGCACTGTCATACAATCTTCATGCTGCAGATTTTAAGCTCGTTACTCCTGATACAAAAGTTTCCATTGTGTACGCTAAAGATGACCGGAAGCTGGACTCAATTGCCGCACATCTGCTTGCAAAGGATATTCAACGAGTCAGCGGGTATATGCCCAAGGTGTTCACTGATTTTAATCAGGCAAGCGGAAATGTTATTGTTATAGGCACCATTGAATCAGAATTGATCAGGCAGACAAGTAAGTCTCTGCCACAAACCCTATCAAATAAGTGGGAATGCTTTGGATATGAAGTTGTGAGTGGGAAACGGAATCAGAAAATCAAAAATATGCTGATCATAGCAGGTAGCGATTTGCGCGGAACAGCTTACGGAGTTTTTGGGATTTCTGAGAAAATTGGGGTATCACCCTGGTACTGGTGGGCCGATGTTAATCCTGCCAAGAAAAGCGAGCTCGTTTTAAATATCAACAACTTTATCTCTAAAGAACCAAGTGTAAAATTCCGGGGAATATTCCTAAATGACGAAGACTGGGGACTACAGCCCTGGGCAGCCAAAACTTTTGAGCCATACGGAGCGAGAGACATAGGTCCGAAAACCTATGCACAGATTTTTGAATTGCTGTTGCGACTGAAAGCGAACCTGATTTGGCCGGCAATGCACGAGAGTACCAAAGCTTTTTATCACTATCCGGAAAATAAAAACGTAGCTGCTGACTACGAGATCGTCGTCAGTTCATCTCACGCTGAACCCATGCTGCGAAATAACGTGGATGAATGGAACTTCAAAGCCTGGGGACCGTTTAATTATAAGACAAACAAGGCCAATATCTTAAACTACTGGGAAAGCAGGGTGCAAGAAAGTAAAGGCAATAATGTTATTTATACGATGGGTATGCGCGGCGTTCACGACAGTGGGATGGAGGGAGTGAAAACTACCCAGGAAGCTGTGCCTCTGCTCGAAGAGATTTTTGACGGACAACGTGCCTTGCTAAAAAAATATATTAACCCGGATATAGAAAAGGTTCCTCAAACCTTGTCTATATATAAAGAAGTGCTTGATATTTATGAAGCTGGCTTAAAAGTGCCGGAAGACATCACCCTAAACTGGCCCGACGATAATTACGGGTACATCCAGAGACTGTCAACTCCGGAGGAACGAAAACGAAAAGGTGGTTCTGGTATTTACTATCATGCATCTTACTGGGGACGACCACATGATTATCTATGGCTCCCAAGTGCCAACCCCGCTTTGATGAGGGAGGAAATGACTAAGGCCCATGAATTGGGTGCAAAAACAATATGGGTGCTAAACGTAGGGGATATTAAGCCCATAGAATACAATATGCAGCTTTTTTTGGATATGGCCTACAATGTAGAGCCCTTCAAATCTCCTGAGTATACGGCTGAACATCTTCAAAATTGGGCTGGCGACATCTTTGGGAAGTATAACGGACAGCAGGTTGCACAAATAATGCGTGCCTATTTTGATCTGGCATTTGAACGCAGGCCAGAATTTATGGGATGGAGCCAAACAGAACCCATTACTCCGGTGAAGTATAGCGATTACGTGCACGATAGATACGGCGATGAAGCGCAAAAGAGAATTGAGCGATACGAACAACTGGAGAAACGAGTTCAAGTGCTTAAGCCAGCCATTAACCCATCACTTGCAGATGCATTCTATGAACTGGTTGAATACCCGGTGAAAGGGGCCTCAAATATTAATAAAAAGTTTTTATATCGCGACAAAGCCTATTTGTATTCACTTCAGGGCAGGGCATCCGCAAAAAGATATCTTGACCTTGCTACAGAAAGCTATTATGACATTCTGAAAGAAACTGATTTCTACAACAATGAGCTGACTAATGGAAAATGGAGGTGGATGATGTCTATGAGGCCAAGAGACCTGCCTGTTTATGAGAAACCCAAGCTAAATCTAAGCAAAATGGAGATGCCTTATTTATTCGTTGCGAAGGCAGAAGGAAGTAAAGATGCCGGCCAGCAGCAAAAGTTACCGGCTTTTAACAGGTATTTGAAAAAGAAATACTTTGTTGATCTCTATTTAACAAACGATACCACTATTTCTTATGAGCTAAGCTCATCTGCGCCCTGGATCAGAGTAAGTAAATCAGCTGGTCTCCTTTCGGCGAAGAATCCTTCAGGAGAAGAGCGCCTTTGGGTAGATGTAGATTGGACTAAAGCGCCGGCTCAACTTGTATCGGGTTTTATTAAGGTGAAGGGCGGCAATGCAGAATATAGGATAGACCTCAGCGCAGATAATAGCGAGGTAAAAGAATTGACAGGATTTGAAGGCTTCATCGAGTCAGACGGCCATATTGCGATTAATGCTTCAAGCTTCAACAAAACAAACAATTCGGCAGACAGAAGATGGGCAGTTTTGGATGCAACAGCTGCAGACAGGCAATGGGTAGAGGCATTCCCTTTGTCAGCAAAAGCGGAAACAGATGAAATCCAAATCCTAAAAAATCCCTGCCTCGAGTATAACTTCTATAACTTCAGTTCTGCTGGCGCAACATTTAATGTTTATACCATTCCAACTCATCCTTTAAGTAATCAATACGAGATGCGTTATGCTGTGAGAGTTGACGACGGGCCAGTCAGTATCTTAAACTTTAAAACAGTTGGCCGGAGCCAGGAATGGAAAGAAAATGTTTTGCGGAATTATGCCATAAAATCTGTTTCTGTTCCACAATTAAAACCCGGAAAGCACAGGCTATCAATATATATGGTAGACCCTGGTGTGATTTTGGATAGGATATTTATAAGTTTAGATGGAAAGCAAGTTCCGTACAGTACAGTGGAAGAAACTTTGATTGGAAAAAATAAGTAATCATACTTCCTGAAATAAACAATGGTTGGAGAATTTGAATGTTTCGTGAAAGCTAGAGTTTAGTCGTAATTTTATTCCGGTTCTGGTGTCGCAATGTATGCCACCAGTAACAACAAAGATATACATACTTAGACCGAATTAAGAGAGGGAGTCTCACGAAGGCTTCCCTCTTTTTTTACGGCCAATTTCGCCGGGTTGGGACACATAAGTTTTCCAAAAAATTCCAACTAGTGATTTTGGTCATTTTTTTCCATTTGATTTATGTTCTCTTTTGTCAATAGAAGATAAAAATGTCTTTTATTATTAAAATAGAATTATAGATATGGAAACTATCCTTACTCTTGATGTAACGCAAATTGAACCCCGGTTTAAGCATCCTACCATTTTTGAGAAATTCGATTCTTTGGCTGCGAACCAGGCATTTATTATTCATAACGATCACGATCCCAAGCCGCTGTATTACCAATTGCTGGGAGAGAGGGGCAATGTATTTACCTGGGAATATCTTGAAAACGGCCCCGAATTTTGGAAGGTGAAGATTGGAAAAATAGATCCATCGCAACCCATTGAAACAATCGGAGAGATGGTGGCAAAGGATTACCGCAAGGCACAGGTTTTTAAGAAACTCGGCATAGATTTCTGCTGCGGTGGTAAAAAAACGCTTGACGAGGTTTGCAATACCAAGGGAATTGATGTAGAGAAAGTGAAAGCGGAGCTTGCATCGGTTCAAACCAACGAATCGGCTGCCGGTCAGGCATTTGATAAATGGGATATCGGATTTTTAAGCGATTATATCATCAACACACATCATGTTTATGTTAAAGAAAGTATTCCCTTCATTGGTGAATTGGCCAATAAAGTAGCGCGTGTGCATGGCGATCGCCACCCCGAAGTAATACAGGTTGCAGAGGTGTTTAGTCGTGTAGCAAAAGATTTCAGCCTGCATTTGATGAAGGAGGAAAATATTCTTTTTCCTTTTATAAAGCAATTAGCAGAAGCGGCCAATAGCGGTAAAAAGATTAGCCCTGCACCTTTCGGTACTCTAAATAATCCCACCCAAATCATGGAAGTGGAACATGAACAGGCTGGCGAGGATCTGGCGGAAATTCGCGAAGTCACTAACAATTATACCTTACCCGTCGACGCCTGTACCTCTTATACCATACTGTATAAAAAGCTACAGGAATTTGAGAACGATTTGTTTACTCATGTCCATTTGGAGAATAATATTCTTTTCCCCAAAGCTATCCAACTAGAGAAAGACTTAACGGAATAAGGATCAACGGTAGCGGCAGGTATGGAATTCTTTGATATTACCAACAAACAGGATTTTCTAAAAATGGAAATTCTCGAAGCGCTCCGGCTCGTAGTAGACCCCGAGCTGGAAATTAATATCATTGATATGGGATTAGTATACGGCGTTAAAATTGAAGAGGACGTGAAACGCATCCTAATTGAAATGACCCTATCGTCTCGGAATTGCCCTATGGGAGCAACTATAGTTACGGCCGTTGAGAATTGTCTTAGACACTCCTTTGCGCAATATACACCTTCCGTTAAGCTGGTTTGGGAGCCTGTCTGGTCTTTTGATTCGATCACGGAAGAAGGAAAACGCCTATTAGGATTTTAACATGAGCTGGATAAAACGTATCGATTTTAAACGCTGGGTCTTTGCTAATTTCTTAGTATTGGCGGCCTTTGGTACCCTGCTTCGCTACATGATGTGTTTTCCCTTCGGAAACTTAAAATACCTCTACATTTTGCATGCGCATTCTCATTTCGCTTTCGCTGGATGGATGTTCATAGCCCTAGGGATTTTAATCAGCAGAAAACTAGATGAGGAAATCTCCACAGCTTTCCGTTGGATATTATTACTTGCGCTGATTTGTTCCTTCGGTATGCTTATAAGTTTCTCTTTACAAGGATACAAGGCGGTTTCAATCATCTTTTCGACTCTTTTTCTTTTCGTTTCCTACTGGTTCGGGTATCTGGTGTATACGAGATGGAATACTAAGGACAGGGCTCTTTCAATAAAGCTTATAAAAGCAAGTGTTGGCTTTATGATGCTATCATCAATAGGTCCATTGGCGCTGGGCATCTTAAAAGCCACAGGGAATACAGGTTTCATTTATGAAAACGCAATATATTTCTATCTGCATTTCCAAATGAATGGCTGGATGGTTTTGGCAGCATTAGCGCTGATAGCCGGTAAGTTTTTAAACTTGAACTATAGGGGCCAAAAAGCAATTAATACATGGTTAAACACTTTTATTCTTTCAACCATTCCGCTTTTTCTGATATTCACCTTATGGTCTAAGCCAGCATCATGGGTTTTTCTGATAGCCTTTCTCGCTGCTCTGGTAAATGTCCTAAGTTGGTTTATAATCATTAGAAAACTTAAGAGCGCAGTTGAACCACTTCCTCTTCTTATCCGACTGGCCTTGATTGCAATTTCGGTTAAGGTAGTTTTTCAGGTACTGGTTTGTATTCCTTTGGTAGGCGAGTGGACTTTCCTCAACCGTAATCTGATTATTGGATACGTTCATTTGATTACCCTTGCTTGCGTTACGCCTGTTATTATCGACCAGTTTGTTCCAAATCCAAAGAAGATTGTTGATTGGTTTTATTCTCTACTAACAATAACCTACCTGGTACTCCTGTTTATACAGCCGGCATTAAGCCTGCTGCAAATAGCAATTCCATCATACCACTATTACTTACTAATCATCTCGGTTTTATACTGTTTGCTTGGTATTAGTTATTATATCCAAGTTTTTTACCCGCGTTCTACCTCCATTCTTCACACTAAATATTTAAATAAAATTGTATATGAAAACAACAACTAAGCTTTGGCTGGCTTTTGGGCTGGTGGTAAGCTTATCCTTTGCAGTGCTAATTTATTACGGGTTTGAGATTTATCAAAAAGCCCCCCCTGTGCCGGTAAAAGTTGTAACTACCGATAATTCCGAACTTTTTTCTGGCCAGGATATAAAAGACGGACAAAACGTTTGGCAAAGTATGGGCGGTCAGGAGGTAGGCTCGATCTGGGGCCATGGCGCATATGTTGCACCCGACTGGACCGCAGACTGGCTTCATAGAGAGGCTTTGTATATTCTTAACTTCTGGGCTCAGCAAGAGCATTCAAGCACCTACGACAAGCTGGACGAGGAAACAAAAGCAGGCTTACAAATCCGGCTGCAGAAAGAATTGCGCACCAATACCTATAATCCGGAAACCAAAGTTCTGACAATTTCTCCGCTACGGGCGCAAGCATTTGAATACTTACGCGGATACTATTCTTCGCTGTTTACTGACGATCCTGCATTTAATACGTTAAGGGATAATTACGCAATACCAAAAAATGCCATAAAAGATACGAACAGACTAAGGCAAATGAATACCTTTTTCTTTTGGGCCAGCTGGGCATGTGTAACTAATCGGCCCGGAGAAAATGTTTCGTACACCCATAACTGGCCGCCTGATAAGTTGATCGGAAATATTGCTACCGGTGATTTGATTATGTGGACCGGCTTTAGCGTAATTTTGCTTCTTTTAGGCATTGGCATCCTGGCATTTTATAACGCAAAGGCAAACGAAGCCGAATACGAGGAAGAGATACCCGAAACCGATCCTTTGATGAATCATTCATCAACACCTTCCATGCGGGCTACGCTCAAGTATTTTTGGATTGTATCGGCATTGATGCTGGTGCAGGTTATTCTCGGCGTTGTAACAGCGCATTTCGGTGTAGAGGGCGGTGGGTTCTATGGTATCCCGCTGGATGAAATTTTGCCCTATTCTTTAAGCAGGACCTGGCATGTGCAACTTGGTATATTCTGGATCGCCACTTCCTGGCTGGCAACCGGATTGTACATCGCACCGGCTGTTTCTGAATACGAACCGAAATATCAAAAACTAGGAGTTAATGTGCTGTTCATCGCTTTGATTGTTGTTGTGGTTGGATCCATGATCGGACAGTGGTATGGTGTAATGCAGCGCCTTGGTCTAGTCGAAAACTTCTGGCTGGGTCATCAGGGCTACGAATATGTGGATTTGGGAAGGTTATGGCAAATATTCCTGCTTGTTGGATTATTTCTTTGGCTATTCCTGATGGTAAGAGCTTTATTGCCTGCCTTAAGGAAGAAAACTGGCAGCCGCCATTTGCTTATTATGTTTGTCATCGCGTCTGCAGCAATAGCTATGTTTTATGCAGCGGGCTTAATGTGGGGACGACAAACCAATCTTGCGATTGCCGAATACTGGCGCTGGTGGGTGGTTCACCTATGGGTGGAAGGATTTTTTGAGGTGTTCGCAACGGTGGTTGCAGCGTTTCTTTTTGTAAGGATGAAGTTGTTACACGAAAAATCAGCGACATTGAATGTGTTGTTTGCTACAATCATATTCTTGTCTGGAGGTATCCTCGGAACCTTTCACCACCTATATTTTTCCGGAACGCCAAAGGCAATTATGGCATTGGGTGCAACCTTCAGTGCTCTTGAAGTAGTTCCATTGGTATTGATCGGTTACGAAGCCTATCACAACTATCGCTTAAGCAATAAAAGAGAGTGGGTAAGCGGATATAAATGGCCAATTTATTGTCTTATTGCCGTTGCATTTTGGAACTTTCTGGGCGCGGGGATTTTCGGATTTATCATTAATCCACCTGTAGCGCTGTATTATGTGCAGGGCTTAAACACAACACCACTTCACGGACATACCGCCTTATTCGGTGTTTACGGTGTTTTAGGGATCGGTTTAATGCTTTTCGTTCTAAAGGGCCTGTATCGTCAAAATGTTTGGAGAGATGGCTTAATTGGCTTTGCTTTTTGGTCAATTAACATTGGTTTGATGCTTATGGCCTTGCTAAGTTTGCTTCCTATCGGGATGTTACAGGCAGTTGCCAGTGTAAACGAGGGTATGTGGTACGCACGGTCGGCAGAATTTATGCAGCAGCCTTTAATGGAAACATTGCGCTGGTTACGAGCCATCGGCGATACAATTTTTGCAGTCGGAACAGTTGCCCTGGCACTGTTTGTAATTGGGTTAAAGTTTGGCTGGAGCTTTAAAAAAGGTGAGTTCGATATAAATAAATAAGTGTTGTTGAAAGCAGAAGTACCAGCTATGCTTCTGCTTTCTTTCTATTTTTATCGCTATACAAAGTACCGGAGAAAAGTATTTTTAAATTCTTAGATGATTTCAATCATTTCAGGAATGGATACACAAACTCATCTTTGCACACAAAAAACAGAATGATATTATACAAGCAATTCACCTTTGATTCAGCTCATTTTCTACCTAACCTTCCAGACGGACATCCCTGTAAAGAACTTCACGGACATACCTATCATTTAACCGTTTTTGTTGAAGGTGAGATACAAAACGAGAAGGGGTGGGTGCTTGATTTTAAAGATCTAAAAAAAGCTGTTAAGCCTGTTATTCAACAAATAGATCATAAATTACTTAATAATATAGAAGGCTTGCAAAATCCTACCAGCGAATTGATGGCCGTATGGTTATGGAGCCGCATTAAGCCTCACCTTCCCGAATTAAAGAGGATCGAGTTAAAAGAGACTCCAACTTCCGGGGTAATTTATGAAGGAGAATAGTTGTACAGCGCAGGTCTTTCCCATTTTAGCTTCTTTCCGAAGATTTTAGTGTTATCAGTCATTTTTACCGTCTCTAATTGGATAAGCCAGACATGACCTGGCTTTGCTAAGGCCAGCGGAAGTTTTTTATGATAGTACAATTCAGGATTTATATCATCGGGAAAGTCTTCAATAAGTATTCTTCCTGTAAACTGGATACCTTTTAAGGATATAAAATCAATTTTGTCTGGTAAAATGCAGCCCGCGATATAAGGATTGTTTGAAATTAGCTTCGAGTGATGAGTGTTTAACGAAGATTTAAAAAATAACAGATAGTTCTTTTCGTCAAATACATAAAAACAGTTAAAACAGTAGGGTCTGTTGTTTTCGTCAACACAGGCAATGCTAGCTATTTTATTGTCTTTTATAAAATTGCTGATGTCTTTTTCCATAGCCAAACATACAGTTTACCAGTTATTTGATTAATGTTTGCAATCATCAACGTATATGATTTGAAGCATCAAAACCCAGTTTCTGATTCTTTATATTGAAATGTGACAGTCGTCATTTTATTTGAGGGCAGATATTTTCTCTTTTGTAAGAAGTAATTGAACATGATAAATTTTCAAGTTAAAGACATAAACTCGCTTGTTCAGAATATCGAAATCCCTGATTATATCAATCTGAGTTTGATGGAAGTATTGAAGGCTTGGGGATATCCTATTGCCGCAACTTGCCGTGGTATAGCCCAATGCGCTACCTGCCATTTGATCGTTCTTAAGGGATTAGAACAATTGCCTGAACCAAACGACCGTGAAGTTGATACACTTGATCTGCTTCCTGATTCTGATTATAAAAGCCGGCTTGCCTGCCAGCTAAAAGTCGATAACCATTTAAATGACTGTGTTTTTGAATTAAAAGGAAGCAGAAGCCTTATTTGTGGAACAAGTGTCGTAAGCCCCCGGTCGTAGTTTTGGAAAATGTAATCGTAATTCGCGGACATGGAGTAATTTCAGTATCCGGTCACGACAAGCCTTCAGTTTTTGAAAGTTACTGGTCTGGAATCGCTAAATTTCATTGGGACGAGCATGTCACTGGTGCTTTGCAAACTGGTAGTGCGACGCTACTTGAACAAATTTCCGACGAGAACAAAGCCTTTCGTGGAGTCGACAGATCTGTTTTGATGGCTATTTATGCCGCAAGGCAGGCGATTGAAACGGCTGGCTGGAAAGGCGACAAAGGTGTCGGGGTTAACATTGGATCGTCCAGGGGCGCAACAGCCCTGTTTGAACATGCTATTGCAGAATTTCAGGTAAAGGGCACGGTTCCGGCATCCACGTCACCGGCTACAACTTTGGGTAACATATCATCCTGGGTGGCGCAGGATTTGAATGCATCGGGGCCGCTCATTAGTCATTCGGTAACCTGCAGTACCGGTCTGCAGGCAATCGCAAATGGTTTTGCCTGGTTAAGATCAGGTATGGCCGACAAGTTCTTAGTCGGTGCATCCGAAGCTCCGCTCACACCTTTTACCCTGGCGCAAATGAAAGCTCTGGGGATTTATTCTGTGGAAACTGACACATCATATCCCTGCAGGCCCTTGAACGCTGAGCAAAAAAATACCTTTGTTTTGGGCGAGGGGGCGGCTTTATTCGCTTTAGAGAAAATAGATAGAGCAGATTACAAAAAGGGCCTCGGACAGATAATTATTGAGTCGGTTGGTTTTGGTTTCGAGCAGATAAAAAGTAAAACGGGTATTTCGAAAGAGGGATTAGCGTTTAAAGTAGCTATGCAAAATGCGATAGACAAGGCACCGGATAAATCACCTATAGACCTTATTATTTTGCATGCTCCAGGCACTGTTGCAGGCGATGCCGCCGAGCTAGTGGCCATTGAAAGCGTTTTTAAGAATTCGGAAATGCCGGTTTTATGCTCACAAAAGTGGATGACAGGGCATACCCTGGGGGCTTCTGCTTGTCTAAGTCTGGATTACGCAATCTATATTTTAAAAACGCAGCACTATTTAACTTTCCCCTATTCCGCATTAGTTGATACCGCCAGAAATAGGCCCATTAAAAGAATACTTATTAATGCAGCAGGCTTTGGCGGCAATGCTGCAGCGATAATAGTAAGTTGTTTAAAATAGCTAAAATACCTTCCGGGCCCTCAATCACATTCCGGATTGTATAAGGGTCAGATCCAATTTTGCTTAGTTGCACGTAACTGTTCCATCGATGTTGATTGCGTGCGAGATGTAAGGAATTTCAACATTCAATCCCCTTGCCATCAAAAAGCTTCCGGCGATAATGAATAATATTGGAACCAACATTCCGGGCGTTCTAAATTTTCTAAAGACCAGGGGAGAGACGGCGGTTAAAAACAATAAAGGCAAGGTTCCCAATCCAAAAAATAACATTGAGCGACTTGATTCAAGAGCGGTATTTAAATTTATCGCCTGCGTGAGGGCAACATAGGTAACGCCGCAGGGTAGAAGCCCATTTAAAGATCCGGCGACAAAGGCACCATAAGGCTTGCTCATATATTTCCCTAACAATTTGGTAAGGAGTCCGATCAGTTTCGAAGAAACAATCTTGTTTCGTGTGAGGCGAACTCTAGTAAAATAATTTATTCCTGCAATCAGCAATAGCGTTCCTGTAAGCAACGACAAGGCTTGTTGCAAACCCAATAAGCTAAAGCCTTTACCTATCAAACCCAAAATCAGTCCCAAAAACCCATACATTAAAACTCTGCCTGCCTGGTAGAGGAATCGTTGCAAAATTGAGATCAAAAGTGATTCTCTGGAAAATGGTAGAGCTAAGATCAAAGGGCCGCACATCGATATGCAATGTACGCTACCGAACAGGCCGGTAAAGAAGGCTAATGCTTCAAAGCTCATGGCATTACAATTTCCTGTTCGAGCAGATATGTTTTACCCTTAACAATGTAGTTCATCGAAAGCATCCATGGCCCGCTTTTAAGGTCGCCTTCCAGAACTTTAACACTGTAATCTTCATCAGTTAAACGTTCCAATGCGGTATCCATTTTGGCATCAGAAAGGCGCTTGAAACTGAGCCTGCATTTTGCTGAATCAGCAAAACTGATTGAAAGCCCTTGGTCGTTTACATTAATAAGCGGCACCACCGAATCTGCCATAGCGCTTCGCTTCGCATCATATCTTTCATTGTATTTCAGACCCTGCTCGTAATAATCGTTTTCTATTAAAGAATCATCATTACTGAAAACCATTTTTATGCTTAATGTTATGATAAAGGCCATGAATAATGCCATTGCCACAACCAGTTTTGTTCCCCAGTTCATAATTACAAGTTAGGTGGTGCTATAAATACGGTACTCACTTTTTGAAGAAGCTTTCCTTCGGAGAGTACATCTAATTCTATTTCTGATTTGTATTTTGAGATATCCTTTTGCTGCCTCACAATAAAAAAAGTGATTTTGATGCTTTCACCTTTTTTCAGAGAATCTTCTTTACGGATAAACTGAATGCTCGTACCCTTTTCCACCGGGCGTAATTCAAATTTTATAGGGTAGGGAGTTTTATTGATAAACTCGGCATTGTACAGATTGCTTACGCTACCGTTACCGCGTTCCTGGTACAATGTTCCTCCGGCACGCAAAATAACAGTTTCTATGGCACTTCGGCTCATCAGCAAAACGGTGAGCAGAGATGTTAAAATTAGCAGAATTGCAGCATAAACATATACTCGCCTGCCAAAGCGGAACGCTTGTTTGCTTGTAATTTGCTCCTCCGACTTAAAGCCAATAAGCTTGGCTGGCCGGTTGATCTTTTCCATCACCATGTCGCAGGCGTCAATGCAGAGCGTGCAATTAATACACTCCAGTTGGGTGCCCTGGCGAATATCTATCCCGGTAGGACAAACCTGAACGCAAACACTGCAATCAATGCAATCTCCGAGGCCCTCCTGAACAGTGTCGCGTTTTAATTTACCCCGGGGCTCACCGCGTTCATAATCATAGGCCACAACAAGACTCTTTTTATCGAGCAACACACCCTGTAGCCGTCCGTATGGGCAAATAACGGTACACACCAATTCTCTTAATCGTGCAAAAACCAGGTAGAAAACTATGGTAAAAGCAATTATTGCCAGAAAGCCAGCAATATGCTCTTCGATGGGTTCACTGATGATTTTTATTAAGTTATCGGAACCTATAATGTAGGTCAGAAAAATATTGGCAATCAGAAATGAGATGAGCAGAAACAGGGAATGTTTGGCCGCTTTCTTAAAAACCTTTTCGGTGCTTAGGGGAGAGGCATCCAGCTTTCTCTGCTGTACAGCATCACCCTCTATCCAGTATTCGATTTTACGGAAAAGCATTTCCATAAATATCGTCTGAGGGCAGGCCCATCCACACCATACCCTGCCGAATACTACGGTAAACAGGATAATAAAGACCAGAAAAGTTAGCATCGCTAATGCGAAAAGATGGAAATCCTGTGGCCAGAAGATTACTCCGAAAAAAACGAACTTTGTTTCCAGAATATTGAACAGGATTAGCTGTTCGCCGTTGAGCTTAATGAAGGGACTGCTAAAAAGAAAGGCGAGGAAAAAATAGCTCAGCCAGTTGCGGTATTGATATAGCTTTCCCTTGATCTGCTTTGGGTATACCCATACGCGACTGGTGTTCTTAGAAGATGTATTTGTAGATTTTATGGTTCCCATCTGATCGTTTTCGCAAATCTTTTTAAATCAATTTATTGTGTGTCGAGCCAAATTGCCAAACTCTTAATCCTGCATCTTTCAAAACCTCGGTAAGGCTATCTTAACCTCTCGGGCTTACCGAGAGGATTTCGTGGAGTGTTTACCCGGCTTTTTTTACCTCCATAAACTCAGAGTGAAGCAACTTCGCCGGTTTCCTTAGTGCCTTGTGGTGCTTTCGCCCCCGTTGGGTTGCTTCCTTTAATGGATCTGATGAAATTCGCCACGTCAGAAATCTGCTTCGGACTCAAAGTCTTTCCCCAGGCTATCATTCCTTTCTCCGGGATACCATATTTGACTGTCTTGAAAATCTCGTTAATTTTTCCTCCGTGCAGCCAGTACTCGTCTGTTAAATTAGGACCTACAATTCCCTGACCTTTATCGCCATGGCAGGCCACGCAATTAGCATTGAAAATTACCTGACCGGATGCAATAACAGCTCCATCGGTGCTCTCCTTGACTGTATTCTCATCAATCAGGTTAGCAGATTTTGCCAGGTAAGCCTTTTTTGAAAGTTCTGCGTTTTCTATTTCTGCTGCATATTCCTGATCCTGCAGTTTTCCCCAGTTGAATACGTGATAGTTAAGCATGTAACCAACTGCAATAGCAATTGATGTATAAAACAAGTACATAAACCAAGCGGGAGTGGGGTTGTCGAGTTCAGAAATTCCGTCAAACTCGTGCTCAAGCATTATGTCTTTTTCCTCTTCTATCGGCTTTAATCCCAATACTTTATTCAGGATGCCATGTTTGCTTTTTTTAAGCGTTACCCACTCGTGATACTCTAAAAGTTTTTCTTCCTGTTTCACAAAAGGTGTCGGATTCAGCAATTCTTTTGAAAGCTTCTGAAAGGTTTTAAGCAAGGTTACTGCCACCAATAACAATAACAGGATCATGGCAACTAAAGCGATGATAAACAGTTCCTGATACAGGTCACCCGAGCCAATAGTGCTTAGGGCTTTTTGTTCTGTCTGTGAAAAGGTTGCGGTACTTATAAATAAACATAGAATTGCGGATACTGGTGCTTTCATATATTCTCCTGATTTTTATCATTAAGTGGAAGTTCGCTCATGTGTTGTATATGTTCTTTGTTCATTCTGAATAGCATCACCGCTACCAGAATAAAGAATATCAGGAAGATCCAGAGAGAAGTAATCAAATAGACATTGCTATCTGTAACAGTACTTAGAAATTGCTTAAACATCGTCTTATTGTGAAGTAAAAAGTAACAAGTAAAAATTCCGTGTTTATTCGATATTAGCTGTTTTGCTGGCTTTAATGTCGGTACCCAGGCGTTGCAGGTAAGCAATTACAGCTACTATTTCCCTGTCGCTTTTTATCTTGATATTATCAGCGGCAAGGTTTTTTGAGATCATTTCAGCCTGTTCCCCCAAGTCTTTATTAGCCCTCTCTTCGTATCCTGCTTCGTACGGAACTCCAAGGCTGCGCATTGCTACGATTTTTGACGGAGTTGTAGTGATATCCAGCTTCTGATCAATTAACCAGGTATACGACGGCATGATACTGCCCGGCGACATAGTTGTCGGATCCATCAAATGGTTAAAATGCCAGGCATTCGAATACTTACCGCCTACGCGTTGCAAATCAGGTCCGGTGCGTTTAGAGCCCCATAGAAATGGATGATCATATACAAATTCTCCAGCTTTGCTGTATTCACCGTAGCGCTCGGTCTCAGAACGGAAGGGCCTTACCATTTGCGAATGGCAGTTCACGCAGCCCTCTCGGATGTAAATATCGCGTCCCTGCAATTCAAGCGGAGAGTATGGTTTTACACTAGCAATAGTTGGAATGTTAGAACTTACCAGGAAGGTGGGCATCATTTCGATCATTCCCCCGATCAGGATCGCAATAAGCGACAGTACCAAAAATCTCATAGGTTTGCGCTCCAATACCCTGTGCCAGGTTTTTTCGCTTGCATGGGGCACAAATGTTGGAGGCAGTGGCATTGCTTCTGCAGCTTCGTTAGCCAGCAGAGAACCTTGCGCAACAGTTTTTAAGAGATTATAAGTCATTAATAAAGCCCCTGAGAGGTATAAGGCGCCTCCGATGGCGCGATACATATGCATCGGGATAATTTGTAGAGTGCTTTCTAAAAATCCTGGATGCTTTAGCATTCCCTCCGGGGTAAATTCTTTAAGCATTAAACCCTGAGTAAAGCCTGCCCAGTACATCGGGATGGCATAGAAAAGAATTCCAAAAGTCCCGATCCAGAAATGTACACCGGCAAGTTTTTTCGAGTAAAGCTCAGTCTGATATATTCTTGGAATCAACCAGTATAAAATTGCAAAGGTTAAAAAGCCGTTCCATCCTAATGCGCCAACATGTACGTGGGCAACAATCCAGTCGGTATAATGCGCAATGGCATTAATTTGCTTAAAGGCCAGCATCGGACCTTCGAAAGTTGCCATCCCATAGGCGGTTAAGCCAACTACCATAAACTTCAGTGTGGCATCGTCGCGAACTTTATCCCATGCTCCGCGAAGAGTTAATAAGCCGTTGATCATTCCTCCCCAGCTTGGCGCAATCAGCATAATAGAGAATACAACACCCAGCGATTGAGCCCACCCCGGAAGGGAAGTGTAAAGTAAATGATGCGGACCTGCCCATATGTAGATAAATATTAAAGACCAAAAATGGAGGATACTGAGTTTATAAGAATATACAGGCCTGTTAGCCATCTTTGGCAAGAAGTAATACATCATCCCCAGGTATGGAGTGGTCAGGAAAAATGCCACTGCATTGTGCCCGTACCACCACTGTACCAGGGCATCCTGCACACCGGCATATAGATAGTAGCTTTTAAAAGCCGAAATTGGTAATTGGAAAGAGTTTACTATATGAAGCACCGCTACGGTTACAAACGTTGCGATATAAAACCAGATCGCAACATACATATGCTGTTCCCGCCGCTTGATAATTGTACCAAACATATTGATACCGAATACAACCCAAATCACTGTGATAGCAATATCTATAGGCCATTCCAATTCAGCATATTCATGTGAGCTTGTAATCCCAAGAGGTAATGTAATGACGGCGGAAATAATAATAAGCTGCCAGCCCCAGAAATGTATCTTACTTAGAACATCGCTAAACATTCTTGCTTTGAGTAAGCGTTGCAATGAATAGTACACTCCCATAAAAATCGCGTTCCCTACAAAAGCAAAAATTACGGCATTGGTATGCAGTGGCCTAATCCTGCCAAAGGTGGTGTATTGGTTGCCCATGTTCATCGAAGGCTTAAATAATTGAGTAGCCACCAGCAGCCCCACCGTCATACCGATAAGGCCCCACACCACCGTGGCGATACCAAAGTTTCTTACAATCTTGTTGTCGTAACTAAATCTCTCAAGCTGCATAAATTGAATAAATTTTACGGGGGTAAAAATATTCCGATAATAGAAGTTGCTGAGTGACGTATGTTTTGTGAAATAGTGATGTTGATCACAATTTTATAAAACAGGGGAGATGTGTTGTGTAGTGATGGCGCTCTAAGAATGACGACGAACTGCTTAAATCAAGTCGAAAGCCCTTGCATATTGATTAAGGTCGTAATACGAGTTGGTGCCGAGCTTCTTTTTTATATTCTTTTTATGGGTTTCAACCGTATGCAGGGAAATAAACAGAGTCTCAGCAATTTCCGCGGTGCTTTTATCCAGGGCCACCATGCCGAGGATCTCACGCTCGCGTTTAGACAAGCTGCTGAATCGTTTAAAGTTTTTACGTAGAAAGTTGTTTTCGGCTAGTAACCTTTCTGCTTTTGCAGTCATGTGATGCATCGAATCTATAGGAAGCACTATAGTTACCACAAGCAAGGGCTTTCCATCGTGGTCGCGGGCCAAAATTCTCACACCACCAAAGTACCAGTTCCATTCGCCATCAGGTGAGAAGCGGACCTGATGAAAATGACAACAAATGTCCTCCGTATTATTTCCTTGCAACAAACCCAAAATCTTTGGAACATAATCATCCGCGTGTTCCTTATTGAAATAGGTAGAGAAATACTCCTCACTGGTCAGCTCTGTAACCTCTTTTAAAGATAGTCCGAGAAGATCTAAGCCACTCCGGGACATCCACGCAATTGACCAATCTCTTAAATCATGAACTATTACAACACCCGGCATCTTTTCTGCCGCTTCTGAAAATGCTCTTACAGAATTTGTTATCTGATCTTGAATCGACAAATCTCTCATGGTTAATTCCGGACAAGTTAAAGATTTCAGACAAAATATCCGACTGCTTGTTCCGAACCGGGCCCGGCACTTCGTGGCAGATTACCTTACGAAAGCTC
>CBFGOI010000089.1:0-19585 GCA_965650335.1 uncultured Pedobacter sp.
CATCGTACAAGAAACTTCAATGGCAATGTCCTGGTTGCCAAAGAGGGGAAGATCATTTATCAGAATGCTATTGGATGGGCGGATCACCTGAGAAGGGATAGCCTGAAAATAGATTATCAGTTTGAGCTGGCTTCGGTATCAAAACCATTTACAGCAACTGCGATTCTGATGCTTGTTGATCGCGGTAAGCTCAGACTTGATCAAACAGTCAAAGATTTTTATCCAAATTTTCCTTATGAGGGGATAACCATTAAAATGTTGCTTACTCATCGGTCCGGCATGATGAACTATGTATATTTTATTGATGATATTTGGCGCAAAGAACATAAAGATCAGCGAAAAGGAATAACTAATCAGGAGGTAATGAAGATTATTTGCGAGAAGAAGCCTTCGCCATACACGTCGCCTGACAGAAAATTTCATTACAACAACTCTAATTTTATGGTATTGGCTGCGATCATAGAGAAAGTATCAGGCCAAAAGTACTCTCAGTTTATGAAAGAGAATATTTTCGATCCAGTTGGCATGAAACATACGGCTGTTTACTCAAAAGCCGAGTATGAAAAAATCCCGGTTAAGGTAGTGGGCCATGACAGGGGTAACTGGAGGTATTCTGTTGCTCAGAATTTTCTAGACGGTCCTGTTGGCGACAAGGGAATATATAGTACCGTTCGCGACTTATATCTGTTCGACCGAACCTTAAAGAAAGGTAAGCTTGTCAGTAAAGCGCTCCTTGATTCAGCTTATACCGGCCATAATGAGATGGTAAGGGGTCATTTTAACTATGGCTATGGATGGCGGATTTTTAACGGAGACAATCATCATGTAGTTTATCATACAGGCTGGTGGCATGGTTTTAGGCATATCTATTTACGCGATTTAACTGCGGATGTAACCATTGTTCTTTTAAGCAACCTCAGTAACGGAAGTCTTTTGCAACTGGATGAACTTTTTAAATTAACGGGTATGCCTGTGGTTAGAAAATCTGCGTATACAGGAACTGGAGACACTGCAGATGATTGAGTCGTCTAATTGTGCAATAAGATTCACGTATTGTTGATTTTAATCAACAGTATTTTTAGATTTGTGCTAAGTTTATAAAAACTTTATTTTAAGTTAAAAATTAATCTCGACTTTTGTAACAAAAAATGTATTTTGTTTGTCTGATATAATACGTGGTATATCTTGTTAGTTAAGTATATGAATTAGGCCTAGTAGCTGATAAAAAAGAATGAGTAAAGTTTTTATTATTGATGATGATCCTATTCACCAGCGTATAGCTCAGATTATGATCGCGAAACATCAATTATACGATGAGTTTGTAAGTTACACGGAAGCAGGTAAGGCGCTAGCTGATTTAGAAAGTAACTATGGCACCCTGGATTTTTTGCCAGATGTAATTTTACTCGATTTGAATATGCCTGTAATGGATGGTTGGGATTTTTTAGAAAAGTTTGAAAAAAACAGGTCTAATTATATAAAAGAGATAAAAGTTTTTATAGTAAGTTCTTCTGTAGATGAAAAAGATATCTCCAGATCTCAAACTTACTCTTCTGTAAAAGGCTTTATTTCAAAACCTTTGAATCCCGAAATTATAAAGAAAACTCTTTAAACTTTTTCATCCAAGCCATGTTTCTATCGTGGTAAGATAATCCCATAAGCTATGTTTGATAAGTTATTACAAGTTCAGCAAAAAGCCGAAGAAATAAAAAAGCGGTTGGAGAATGTAATTGTAACCGGAGAATCCGAAGGCGGAAAAATCAGGGTTAGCGCTAACGGAAACAAAATAATTACGTCTATCGAAATTGACGAAACACTTATTTCATCTGCAGATAAAGAAGAGCTGGAAGAGTTGCTTGTTGTTGCAACAAATAAAGCGCTTGAGCAGGCGGAGAATGTCCATCAGTCAGAAATGCAGGTGATGAGTCAGGATATGTTAGGTGGTTTAGGTAATTTGTTCAATAAATAGCATAGCTAAAGATTAATTATACATGGATAAAAGGGAAAACATCCTGTTAATTATCTGTCCATTGAAAATATTCGTTTAAATAGCTTCCAAAGGGCTATTTATTTCTTCCGCTTTCAATTAAAACATTTCTTAATCATTGATTTGCTAAAAAACAAAAGCAATTGATGTTCTTTTTTATTAGTATTTATGGTTAGATTTGCCATCCAAAAAGCACATTATCACGAATGAGTTCAGTAGAAATTACTAAAGATACTTATCTGCATTGGTATGAGTCCATGCTGCTGATGCGTAAGTTTGAAGAGAAAGCAGGTCAGCTTTACGGGCAGCAAAAAATCAGGGGATTTTGTCATTTATATATTGGTCAGGAAGCAGTTCTTGCAGGTGCAATGTCTGTTTTGGGCCCGGATGATTCAATGATCACCACTTACCGCGACCATGCCCATGCGTTAGCAAGAGGCATGTCAGCCAATGAAATAATGGCGGAGTTATACGGTAAAGCCACGGGCTGTTCAAAGGGAAAAGGTGGTTCTATGCACATGTTCAGCAAAGAGAAAAAGTTCTTTGGAGGACATGGTATTGTAGGCGCACAAATTCCTTTAGGTGCGGGTATTGCATTTGCTGAGCAGTATTTGGGAACTAAAAATGTGAATGTTTGTTACATGGGCGATGGCGCGGTGCGTCAGGGCGCTTTGAACGAAACATTTAATATGGCCATGCTTTGGAAGTTGCCAGTAGTATTCATATGCGAAAACAACGGCTACGCTATGGGAACTTCTGTTGCCAGAACAACCAATATGGTTGATATATATAAAATAGGTCTTGGTTTTGACATGCCTTGTGCCCCTGTAGATGGAATGGATCCCGTTGCAGTGCATAACGCAATGGATGAGGCTGTTCAACGTGCACGTAACGGTGAAGGTCCGACTTTTCTAGAAATGCGTACGTATCGTTATAAAGGACATTCAATGTCTGATCCTGCTAAATATCGCACGAAAGAAGAATTAGAAGGTTATAAAGCTAAGGATCCGATCATTACCGTAAAGAAAGCACTTGTTGATAATAAGTGGGCTGATGATGCATGGTTTGATCAAATTGATGCAAAAATAAAGGCGATAGTTGAAGAGTCTGTAAAGTTTGCAGAAGAATCTCCATATCCTGAGGCTGATGAACTGTATAAAGATGTCTATGTACAGGAAGATTACCCTTTTATAACAAGCTAATTAATCGTTCGATAACAATAATCTGAAAATAAATAATGGCTGAAGTTGTTCGAATGCCTAAAATGAGCGATACCATGACCGAAGGGGTCATCGCAAAATGGCACAAAAAAGTTGGCGATAAGGTAAATACCGGCGATTTAATTGCTGAAGTAGAGACTGATAAGGCCACTATGGACTTTGAATCTTTCCAGGAAGGGACTTTATTATATATAGGCGCCGAGGAAGGCGCTGCTGCTCCTGTGGATTCTGTAATTGCAGTATTAGGGGCTGAGGGCGAAGATTATAAATCCGCTCTCGAAGGGGAAGGTGCTCCTGCTTCCGCATCTGCAAACAATGAAAAACAAGCAGAAGGAACAGCTCAAAAAGAAGATGAAAGTAAATCTGAAGAAGGTTCTTCGATAGACCCTGAGTCTGTTGGCGCAACCGTTATTCGGATGCCTCTGTTGAGTGATACCATGACTGAAGGTGTTATCGCAGAATGGCACAAAAAAGTTGGTGATACAGTAAAAAGTGATGATACGCTTGCTGATGTAGAAACCGACAAGGCAACGATGGAAGTTACCGCTTATGCTGAAGGTACTTTACTATATATTGGTGTAGAAAAAGGACAGGCTGCTAAAGTGAACGATATTATCGCCATTGTTGGTAAAGAAGGTACAGACGTACAAGCTTTATTGAAAGGCGGATCGAAATCCTCAACACCAGTTGCCGAGAAAAAAACTGAGCAAGGTACTGCTTCGGCTGAATCTGCAAAAACAGAAGCAGCAGGAAAATCATCTGATTCAGATTCAAGAATTAAAGCGTCACCTCTTGCTAAAAAGATTGCTCAGGATAAAGGAATTGATCTTTCTCAAGTTAAAGGAAGCGCAGAAGGCGGTCGTATTATAAAAAAGGATGTTGAAGGATTTACTCCTTCGGCAAAACCAGCGGTGCAAGCTGCAGCTCCTCAGGCCGAAGCCGCTCCTGCCGGGAAAGCTGATAAAACGATCACTATTCCTCAATTTATTGGTGAAGAGAAATATACAGAAAGACCTGTTACACAAATGCGTAAGGCAATCGCCCGCTCTCTGTCTGACAGTTTATTTACTGCTCCGCACATCTTTGTAACTATGAGTATTGACATGGACAGCGCTATCGCGGCCCGTGCCAAAATGAATGAGTATGCTCAGGTGAAGATTTCTTTCAACGATTTAGTTGTTAAGGCCACAGCTATTGCATTGAAGCAGCATCCTGCTATCAATTCTTCTTGGTTAGGCGATAAGATCCGTACAAATGAACATGTAAATATTGGCGTTGCTGTTGCCGTTGATGAGGGTTTAGTTGTACCGGTTATTCGCTTCGCTGATGGAAAGTCGTTAAGCCATATTTCTCTCGAAGTAAAGGATTTTGCTCAGAAAGCTAAGGCGAAGAAACTTCTTCCTACAGATATGCAGGGTTCAACATTCACCATTTCAAACTTAGGTATGTTTGGTGTGGATGAATTTACCGCAATAATTAACCCACCCAATGCGGCGATTTTAGCTGTAAGTGGAATTCAGCAAGTTCCGGTGGTGAAAAATGGAGCAATAGTTCCTGGAAACATTATGAAGGTTACTTTAAGCGGCGACCATCGCGTAGTTGACGGAGCTGTTGTCGCAGCATTTTTGCAAACCTTAAAATTATTGCTTGAAGAGCCGGTGAGGTTACTGGTTTAGCATTAAACTTTAATAGATAGAGAAAACGGCCCTGACAATCAGGGCCGTTTTTTTTTAATCGTTTTTTATAAAGATTGGTTAGTAACCAGATGTTTAACGCCGAAAACATTTGAAAACATTTCAAAATAGAGGGTGTTAGAAAAAAACAATTCTAAACTAAAAAAAAAGAGCATGCCATAACGAAAATTTCACCCTAAATCACCTAACCTTATGAAATCATCTTCTACCCCACTTTTATCGGTTATAATTCCCGTTTATAACAGTGAAAGCAGTATTCAATTGCTTTTTAATGCACTTCAATCCTCTCTATCGGAATATGATTTTGAGATAGTTCTGGTCAATGACGCGAGTAAAGACCATTCGGAAAAAATTTGTATTCAGCTTTCATGTTACCCAAATGTGAAGTTCATTTCATTACGTAAAAACAGCGGAGAGCATAATGCTGTGCTATGTGGACTTGCTCATTGCAGCGGGGATTATGCGGCAATAATTGATGACGATTTACAAAATCCTCCCTCAGAAATTATCAAGCTATTAAATAAAGCAATTTCAAACAACTACGATGTTGTATATGCGAGGTACGAAAACAAGCAACATGGCTTTTTTCGGAATCTTGGAAGCCGATTGCATAATTACCTGGCTGGCCATCTTTTGGCAAAGCCCGATAGGCTTTACCTGTGCAGCTTCAAACTGATAAGCAAAGAGATAATTCCCTCAATACTATCTTATAGAGGACCGTACCCTTATTTGGATGCCCTGATTTTAAAGTGTACTGATAATATAGGAACAGAACTGGTTCTACATAAATCTCGGGAATATGGCAAGTCGAATTATACGTTAAAAAAGCTAATAGCGCTGTATCTAAATACGATACTAAATTATTCGACAAGACCATTGCGATTTGTCACAGTTGTTGGATTTTTCGTTTCTATGGGTGCTTGTGTGCTGGCGGGTCTGGTTATTTACGAAAGAGCGATGAACCAGAATGTACCGGTTGGATGGTCCTTTACGGCTGTATTACTATTATTTATGTTAGGATTGACCTTCTCTGCTATTGGCCTGATTGGTGAATATATCGGGAAAATTCTAATGTCTTTAAATAACACTCCACAATACGTTATCAAAAAAATGTATTCAGGTACAGCAGTTAAGGATGGATTTATCAGTACGTATAATGATAGGGAAGCCGCACGAATATAATGCAATGGCCGCTTGTGAAACTTCATTATGGTGGTACAAATACTTACATAGCTCTACATTAAGCACTTTAAAGCTGCATAATATTAACGCGGACAGCAGAGTTCTGGATGCAGGTTGCGGAACCGGCGGCTTATTGAAAAAGCTGCTCGATCGTGGCTACCACCAACTTGATGGATTCGATCTTTCAAAAGATGCCTTGGACCATGCCAAAAACCTGACGGGACTGCATTTAAAACTATGTGATATAACAACTGCCTTACAGCATTATCCCCCGAGCAGCTTCGATGCTATCATAAGTCACGATATCCTTTGTTTACTGCCTCTGGAAAAAGATAAAGCAGCTATAGATCAGTTAATTAAATTGTTGAAACCTGGGGGAATATTGATAATGAATCTACCCGCGTTTAGCGCGTTTAGAGGAACCCATGACATAGCCGTAGGAATTACCAGGCGGTATACTAAATCAGATATTAAAGATCTTATAGAAAACATTGCAAACATAGAAACTTCGGTTTATTGGCCTTTTCTTTTGTCGGTCCCAATTTATCTGGTCCGGCTTAGTCAGAGGTTAGGAGTCACAGATGCGAAAGCTGTTAAATCGGATGTTAAAATGCCGAATACTGCTCTAAACTGGATGTTTTATCAGGTCAGCAAAATTGAAAGTATTTTTTTAAAGTCAAAGCCGTGGGGGAGTTCTGTATTTACGGTGATTCGAAGAGCGGCATCTTAGTATTAAAGAAGTAAACACTCTCAACTACTTAATTAAGATGGCATACACAATCAATCTACAAACATTTACCGACGAGCGAGGTAGCTTGACAGTAATCGAAAAAGTTGTGCCGTTCCCCATTAAAAGAATTTTTTACATTTATGGGGTCAATAATTCAATCCGAGGCGGGCATCGGCACCATCGTACTCTACAAGCAGCTATATGCATTCAGGGTCGCTGTATAATCTATAACGACGATGGCCACACTTGTCAGGAGTTTACCCTAGATACCCCTTGCAAATGTTTGGTAATAGAGACCAACGACTGGCATAGAATGTACAACTTTTCATCAGATGCAATCTTAATGGTTCTGGCCTCTGAATATTTTACCGCAGAAGATTATATCTATGAACCCTATGCAAGTTGAATACGAAAGTTTGGGCAAAGTGAATGCGCCTTTTGTCGATTCTTTCAAGGATAGTTTTTCCGATACCTTAAAAAGTGGCTGGTATATTCTAGGCAAGCAGGTTACTAAATTTGAACAGGAATTTGCGGCTTATTGCAATACAAGTTATTGTATTGGTGTTGCATCAGGCTTAGATGCTTTGATACTCAGCTTAAAGTGCTTCGGCTTTCCGCAAAAAGCGGAAGTTATAGTTCCGGCAAATACCTATATAGCTACAATTTTAGCCATTATTCAGAGCGGTTTAGTTCCGGTTTTAGTAGAACCAGATATTTGCACATACAACATCGATCATCAGAAAATCGAGGAACAAATTACACCAAAAACGTGTGCAATTGTTGTGGTTCACCTTTATGGCAAATTATGCAATATGGAGCAAATTGTAGCGATTGCTAAGAAGTATTCCTTAAAGGTAATAGAAGATTGTGCCCAGGCCCATGGAGCAAGCCATAAAGGGATAATGGCTGGTACATTCGGGGATTTAGGAGCCTTTAGTTTTTATCCGACAAAAAATTTAGGAGCTCTGGGCGACGCAGGTGGAATTACTACCAAAGATCCGGACAAAGTGGAGAAATTAAAGGCGCTCCGAAATTATGGATCTACAGAAAAATATGTAAATAACTATTTAGGGATCAATTCAAGATTAGACGAAGTTCAGGCAGGCTTTCTTTCTCTTAAACTTAAAAGGCTGGCGGACATAAACCATCACAAGCGAAATATCGCGTCGTTTTATCATGAGCACTTAAAGGATGATTTCGTAAAGCCGTGTCAAAATCAGGAATATGAGGATGTATTTCATATTTATGCAATACGCCATGTCCGCCGGAACGAATTAAGAGAGTTTTTGTTTAAAAAAGGAGTGAAAACAGAAATCCATTATCCTGTTGCGCCGCATAAGCAAAAGGCATTAACAGGTTATTTTAAAACCTCGTACCCAATAACTGAAGAAATCCATAACACGATTTTAAGTTTACCTATATCTTTCTCGCATACTGAAAAAGAAATAGAGTATGTTGTTGAGTGCCTGAACAAGTTCTGAAAGAGGTAGTTCAGAGGTCCAGATACTGAAAGGTGACGGAGAGTAGACCAAGAGAAACTCCGATAAGCATTCGAACGGCATTCCAATGTGAATTTCGATAAAAGTAGCTTCCCAGACCTAACATGAGAGGAATTGATTGAGATGTATATCTGGAGCTAAATCCCCAGGTTATTTTCCCACTTGCTATTGCGAGCAAGATGATCGCAGTAACAAAGAATGCTACTTCCCTTTTATACTTCAAACTTTTAAGATTTGTGAGCAATAAGACGAGGCAATATCCACCAATAAGAATGACACTTGCTCCAAAAAATCGTTCGCCAAAAATAATTACAGGATGAGGAAAAATATGTCGGAGAATAGTTTTAATAGGTAGAAACAACAGAAAATCTGTTGAATAATTAAAAGCGAAAATTAATAAAAAAGCAATTAGCAAGATCTTTACAGTTTTCGTATTGAGAGGTTTGTAAAAGGTTGGCGCTATGAAAAACATGCTTATTGCAGCGTAGAAAAGAAAATTGAAGATGAATACAACTTTAAATGAGGTTCCATTTGCTGCAATAGAAGTATACAATTTGCCATCTTGAGGAGGTACCAAATCTTTCCAAACCCAAAAAACGAGCAAGGGTAGAACAATCGCACATACTACGAATGAAATTAACACGATGAGATTCTTTTTTATATTCTCGCTCGTGAGAAACAGTAACGGAAAAGCAATTAAAGTAAGTAAATATGGCTGACGACCTAAAATGGCCAAACTTAAGCAAAGGCCGCCTACCGTTGAATAAATTAAGGCTGTTCGGAGGTTTGTATTATCATCAGCTGCTCTAATGGCAAAGAATATCGCAATGCTATAGAAAAACAAGGCCGGCATTTCAGTCAGGGCAAGCCCTCCAATCACATAAGTGAGGGGAATAGACATGATATAGACCGAATACGACCAGTTGGTGGTTCTTAACGAGTTAATAATATGACTTATAAAATAGATCGTACCCAAAAGGAATGCAAGATTTATAAATCGCACATAGGGGGCTCTTAAATGTGTGAGTGGCTCGAATAGGTAATGTATAACAGAAAATAGCGGTCCTGCCGATCCGATTAAATTGAGCAAATATGACCGTCCTAGTCCATATTTTTCTAATACTCTGACGTTTAATAGATATTCGTCTTCATCATAAAAGGGAGGTCTGTCGATCTGTGCGATCAAAATCAGAAATACCGCAGATGCGAGCACCATTAAGCCTATTTCAAGCGAGGTAGGTTTCGATTTTTTAGCACCCATTATATATGAATTATTGTGCATTGGTGGCTCTTATTTGACCTTCAATTTCAGACGATAGACATACCATAAACCGGGCAACGAAAGAATTGTTGACAGCAAAGAAAAACTAAGCGTTAGAAAGACTGCTACTTGTGTATTCATATGTAAATAGCTGGAACTATGCAGGATAACCTATTCTCTCAAACCAAATCCGCCGATACTTATGGGAATGATAGTTCTCAGAGCAGAGATTAAAACACTGAATAGATAAGGGATATAATTACCATTTAACGGTTGCGATAGTAAAATGGAGGCAACGCAAAGCATTTGAAGCGATTGGGCCATTATTGCCTGGCTATGTGTCAATGACCAATGTTTTTTATTTTACTCAGGCTCAAACTCGAATTGAGAGGGGGATTATTTACGGCAAGTAAACTTAATTCCGGCTTTCGTCCGTTTAACTGGATAATTACTCTGCTTACCCTGGAAAGTGATACTATATTTGAAAGAAAAGAAGTATTACCACTAAATCATTCATTGATTATTTAAAAAAACTTAGGTATATTGAAGTACAAATATATTGGTGAATATCAGCAGCTACCGGCATTTTTACCTCTTCAGACTCTGCGCTGTGTTAGCATTGCTTTGCTGGTCGGAAATAGGATTTGGACAATATTTTACGATTCAAAATCAGCGAAAGCGTGAGACAACATCTTTCAAATTAATTAATAACCTAGTTATTATTCCTGTTTATATTAATTCGAAGGGACCTTACAATTTCATACTTGATACCGGTGTGGGGATATTTCTTATCTCAGATCCTGGCTTGATTAGCTTATTCGACACCGTCAAATCCAGAGCTATAAAGATTCAGGGAATAGGTGAGGGCATTGAAATGACAGCGTTAATTCAGCCTTCGGTAAAAGTGGAACTGGCCAGTTCTATAACGGGGACCATGCCCATTGCCATTTTAAAGGAAGATCCATTTAATTTATCCTCTTTCGTGGGCATGCCTATTCATGGGCTTATTGGCTATGAACTTTTCACTAGCTTTATCGTGCGCATTAATTATTCATCAAAAGTTATTTCCTTTTATAAACACGAAACAGCCTATATTCCCAGAAAGGGCCAGAAAGTGTCTATTTCTATTGAAGATCGAAAGCCGTACGTTGAATCGGCATTGACTTTTCCTGGTGGTAAAAAGGAAAAAGTTAAATTGATTATCGATACAGGAGCGGGCCACCCTTTGTCTCTTGAAACTTCAAACGGTATTCCATACCCCATTCCCGAAGTACACATTACAGCCAATTTGGGAGTTGGACTGTCTGGAAAGATAAATGGTTATATAAGTCGCATACCTACAATGACACTCGGAAGATTTCAGTTGCATAATCTGGTATGTGCTTTTCCAGACTATAGTAATGTCGGTGCTAAGGTATATTCCGTGAGTCGAAATGGTAATTTGGGAAACAATATTTTAAGGCGTTTTAATGTGGTTTTTGATTACCAGCGGGAGGTCATGTATTTAAAGCCAAATTACTTTTTTAAGGAGCCATTTGAACATGACATGAGTGGGATTGAGATAACCACCGCCGGACCCACCTTTGAAAGAGTTATCATAGCCCGGGTTGAAACCGGGTCTGCTGCCGAAAAAGTAGGACTTAAGGAAGGTGACAGGATTTTAAGTGTCAATTTTAAAAAAGTAGAAGAATTAGGAATAGAGGAAATAAAAGGTTTGTTCCGTTCTAAAGATGGCAGATTAGTAGTGCTGCACGTTCAGCCAAACAACTCTAAGGATACCCAATTTTTCTTTTTAACCTTAAAAAGGAGGATATAGAAAGACTTAGCTTTTTATGTTACCGTCTAAGTCAACCGATACAGTGTAAGGTTGTAAATAAACATCAAAAAGCACGGCCAGTTCTCGCCGGCTGATTATCTTTTTCAAATCGAAGTTCCCTTTTAATTTGAGCGAACCTTTCCACGCTTTCTCCGCCTCTTTGTTTAACTCTTCGCCTCTTGAACCAACAAATTTTATCAGACTAAGCGCATCTGCAAGAGTAAGTCTCTCGGCTTTATTATCTAAAAACCAAATTTGGCTGCGGGAGTACATTTCCCTGAATGGTTGCTTCAAATCTTCGGTGCTAACCGACGCTTCTGGCATGAAAAGTAGCTTTCCATTTTCTTCTTTCGCTTTCAATAGGCCGGTTACACCAATGTGTTGAAAGGCTATTATTGATGAGTCATTATCCTCAATATCATCAAATTTAACAAAGCGTGAATTGTAAGATAAAAGCTCGGTTTGAATTGCTCTGACATTCAATTTCTGCGTGGTTGTTTTAAAAAATGCGCAATAGGCAGCAATTGCACCAGATGCCTGACCCGTTAGCAATGTCGATGCTTCACCAGTCGGAGAGACTAATATCAAGTTTTCAATCTCTGGAATCACAAATGAAGATAGGTAAACAGGTTTAAAGAACCCGTTCGCATCCGGAGTAATAGCAATACTGGTACGGTATTTTTTATCAGCGTATATACTTGACGCGTTACCAAAGCTGCTTTTTTTTGAAACAAACCCTAGCATCTTAGCAGCCATTAAGTTAGGAGTAGCATCCACAATTACATCGGCTTTAATCTCTCTTCCCGCACAATCAATTTCCCATCCTTGGCCGGATTTTTTGATTTTAGTTATTGTCGCTGAAGGGAGTACTGTCAAGTTCTTGATGGTATCAGACCAGCTTTTAAATACCCTTGCGGTAAATGCGGGACTAAGCGTATGGTTATCTCTCAGCGGCGCTTTCTGTAGTGTGTCGATCAGTTTAGTAAAGTTTGCATAAATTCCAGCTTTGATAGTTCTATCAGCGGGCGAGAGTGTAATTGCATCAAAATGCCCCGCATCGATAAGCAAGGTTTTTACGCCTGATTTGGCAGATTGGATTGCAGCCGCATATGCACTCGAGTTAGCACCTATTATTACAACGTCGGTTTTTATGTTTTGAGAAAAAGAACTGAGGTAAGTGGTAAATAAGCCTATAAAAACTAAGAAAAATTTCTTCATTTAATTCTTTTGTAATTCAAATATATACTCAAGCAACGAATTAAAGGATTAAAAATTTCATAAGCTATTTCTTTAACGAATTTTAGGATTTTATTACGCTCGTTTATGGTAACTGAATACGGCCCACGTATTTAAAATAACTCCAAAACTTGAAATAGTCAGTATTTCATTTAAGATATCTTTTAATCCGCTCCCCTTTAAAACCACCATTCGCATTACCTTTATGAAATAACTTACCGGATTTACACGTGTAAGCACTTTAGCCCATTCCGGCATGCTCTCAATTGATGTATATAGACCACTTAAAAGGATAAAAACCATCATCAGGAAAAATGATATGAGCATGGCCTGCTGTTGATTGCTTGTAAAGTTAGAGATTAATAAACCAAGTCCTAATATGGCGAACAGATATACTGCGGCGAAAACAAAAATAACATAAAAGCTTCCCAGTGGCATAATTCCGTAAAACACCCGGGCAATTATTAATCCAAGTGCAAGAATAACCAAGCCTATGATCCAGAATGGGATAAGTTTACCTAAAATGAAATGATGTCTTTTAAGAGGTGTAACGTTGATCTGTTCGATCGTTCCAATCTCTTTTTCTTTAACGATATTTAATGTTGCCAGGAAAGACCCGACCATGGTTACCAAAATCACCAAAATGCCGGGCACCATGAAATATTTATAATTCATTAAGGGGTTGAACCAGTTAGAAGAGACGACCTCGATTCTGGGCTGAGGACTAAATCTTGGAAACTGGATCCATTTTAATCTTATCTCACGATTAAAATCTTGAATAATTCGCCCCAAATAGGCTCCGCCCAGATTCGCTTTAACTCCGTTTATAGCATTTACCGACATAAACACCGAGCTTTCATCCTCTTTCACTAACGTTTTTTCAAACTTTGCAGGAATAGTTAAGATTAAATCGGATTTATCTTGTTCAATGTCTTGAAGGGCGTTCTCATATGAAGTACTGTAATTGGTCAACATAAAGTAGCCCGAAGCAGTTATTTTAGATACCAACTGACGGGAATAAGACGAATGATCGTGATCTACCACGGTAAGATGAATATTCTTCATTTCATAATCAGCGGCCATTGGCAACACCAGCAATTGCATCATCGGCATAACGAAAATGATACGCAGTATAGCCGGATCGCGAAAAATCTGTCTAAACTCCTTTTGCAGTAAAAACCGTAATGTTCTCATGCTAATCTTATTTTAAATTTTTTAATACTTAAGAAAAGTAGAAATAGCATCATCCCTGTTAAAATCACCGTTTCTTTCCAAACAGATGCAAGGCCAACACCCTTTATCATTACTGATTTTACAATCAAATAATACCATTTGGCAGGTACCAAATTTGAAATTACCTGTAGTGCTATGGGCATATTTTCTATCGGAAACATAAATCCGCTTAGCATAATTGTCGGTAAAAACATCCCCGTGAGGGAAATAAACATAGCGGTTTGCTGAGAATCCGTAACCGATGAGATCAGCAGTCCTAAAGCCAGGCAGGTGAGAATGAATAAAATGCTTTCGCTAATCAGCAACGAAATGCTTCCGTTTATCGGAACATCAAGCACGAACACACTCAACAAGAGAATGGTTGTTATATTGATTATAGAGAGCATTAGATAAGGCACTGCTTTCGCGATAATGATTTTTAGTGGCTGCACAGGCGAAACGAGCATAACTTCCATTGTGCCCATTTCTTTTTCCTTTACTATGGTGATGGCTGTCATCATGGTGCAAATCAGCATTAAAACCATCGACATTACTCCAGGGACAAAACTATAAGCGCCTTTTAACTGAGGATTATACAGCATGCGATACTCCGTTTTTATAGTGTAAGGAAGCTTTAAATCGTTATTGATACGATTTTGATAATCCATAATTATTGTGGTTGCATAGGTGCTCAAGGTATTTGCTACATTAGGATCCGAGGCGTCAGCGATCAATTGAATCTGGGCTTTGTTGAAATGCTGTAAATCCCGCGAAAAGTTTTCAGGAAACACGATTATCATTTTAATTTCCCCCTTTTTGAATTCGGGTTCTATTTCCTTATAGCTGCTTAGATTTTTTTGAACGGTGAAATAATTGCTTGCATCAATCTGTTGAGTCAGTTCAGTACTTGCAGCATCTTTGGACTGGTCGAATATGGCAATGGATGAATTCTTAACTTCATTCGTTAAAGCAAATCCAAAAAGCACGATTTGAACTATAGGCATCACCAAAAGGATAAACAAGGTTCGTTTATCGCGGATGATGTGGTAGAATTCTTTTTTTACGAAAGAGAAAAATTGATCCATGGTATTTAAGCTTTTAGCTGTTGGCTTTCCTCGCATGTTTATGGTATTTAAGCTTTTAGCTTTCCTTGCATATTTATTATTCGGCCGTTAGCAATAGTTATAGCTATTAGCCTAAAGCTATAATTTGCTCACCGTTAATTTTCTTAAAAACCCATGAATCATCTTTATTTCTTCTTCAAGAGAATTTTCAAAAACTAGCAATGCTTGGCCGTCTGCCCAATTCATTTCTTTAATTATTACCAAATAAGTTTGGACTTCAAAAGCTGAGCCTAAAGCGATTTGCAAAAATCTTGCATAATCTCTTTCGCTCGTTCGACTGCTCCCTTCGGCGATATTTGCAGGTATGGAAACGGCTGCTCTGGTTAACTGCGATATCAATCCGTATTTTTCTTCTTTAGGAAGACAATCTGACAATAGGTAGGATTGTTTTACTAAGTCGATGCCCTTACGCCAAATAATTAATTCTTTGTAGTTCTTCATTGTTTAGTTTAATAGTAAAAAGCTAATAGCCATCAGCTAACGACTAACAGCCCTCTTTATTCCGTTCTTTCCGCTTTTCTTGCCAGCTTCAAAAAAACTTCATCCATAGACTTTGCCTCCAGATTTGCTTTCAGAGCCTTTGGAGTATCTAAAGCTTCTATTTTTCCGTCTACCATAATGGATACGCGATTGCAATATTCTGCTTCATCCATGTAATGAGTGGTAACGAAAATGGTGATTCCTCGTTCTGAAGCTTCGTAAATTAGGTTCCAAAATTCACGACGGGTAACCGGGTCAACGCCGCCGGTGGGCTCATCCAAAAAGACGATACTTGGTTCGTGAAATATGGCTACTGAAAATGCGAGCTTTTGTTTCCAGCCCAGAGGCAGCGATTTAACCAATTTTTTTGCTTCCTGCTCAAGATGAAGCTCGGCTAGAACGTATTCAGTTTTTTGTTTGATAAAAGAATCGCTTTTGCCATAAATTCCGCCATAGAATTGCATGTTCTCCTTAACCGTTAAATCTTCATACAATGAAAACTTCTGACTCATGTATCCAATGTTTTTTTTGATGTCTTCTGTCTGTTTGTAAACGTCAAAGCCGGCAACAGACGCTTTTCCTGAAGTGGGAATAGATAATCCGCAAAGCATTCGCATAGCTGTTGTTTTTCCTGCTCCATTGGCCCCCAGAAAACCAAAAATCTCACCTTTATTTACCTCAAAAGAAATGGCATCGACAGCGGTAAATTGGTCAAAGCGCTTGGTGAGATTCTCGGTAATAATTACAGTTTCACTATTCATGTGCTTTCATTAAGGAAATAAAACAATCTTCAATGTCGGGCTGAACGGGATTCACTTCAGCATCATGATAGCCTTTATTTTCTAAAAATTGAACAACAGCTGGCAAGCCTGTACCTTTTTTCAATACCAAATGATGGTACTCGCCAAAAGCATACACATCTTCAGTGCCCTCAAAGTTCTTCAAGTCGTTCAAAATGCGAAACATTTTACCCGAACGTACGGCTAATAGCTCTTTTCCAAAGTCGTCAACAATGCCGGAAGGCTTGTTAATAGATAAGATTTGGCCGGTTTGTATTAAAGCTACCCGATCGCAAAGTTCGGCTTCATCCATATAAGGCGTGGAAACCAGAATTGTTATGCCCTGTTTTTTTAAATTCTTTAACATATCCCAAAACTCCTTGCGGGAAACTGCGTCAACACCTGTAGTTGGTTCATCCAGAAATAAAACAGAGGGACGATGAATTAAAGCGCAGCTTAAAGCAAGCTTCTGCTTCATTCCGCCCGAGAGCTTGCCGGCTCTGCGGTCTTTAAATGGTTCAATCTGTGAATAAATGTCTTTTATTAAATCATAATTTGCTTCGATTGAGGTTTCAAAAATGGTCGCAAAAAATTCTAGATTTTCAGCCACCGTTAAATCCTGGTAAAGAGAAAACCGCCCGGGCATATAACCCACCCGTCTGCGGATGTCTTTATAATTTTTAACCACATCAAAGCCATCAACAGAAGCATTGCCTCTGTCAGCCAGCAAAAGCGTTGTCAGTATTCTGAATAAACTTGTTTTACCGGCGCCATCAGGGCCGATTATACCGAACAATTCGCCCTGTTCAACTTCAAAAGAAATATCGTTTAAAGCTTCAGTAAGGGCTTTCTTCGCGTCATATGTTTTTACCAGATGTTCTACTACAACTGCTTTCATCAATCTGGTAAATTAAGAAGCACTTCCCCATACATGCCGATTTTCAAAAAGCCATCGTTTTTTACTTTAACCTTCATTGCATACACAAGATTGGCTCGTTCATCTTTGGTTTGAATGGTCTTGGGAGTAAATTCTGCCTTGTCAGAAATTGAAATAATTGTACCTGTGTATTCTTTATAATCATCAGCACCTTTATCTACCCGTATTTTTACCTGTTGGCCAAGTTTAATTTCAGATAGCTGGCTGCCGCTGATGTAAGCACGAAGTGTTATGGTAGACAGATCTGCTATTTTGTATAATGCTTTTCCCGGCGAGGTAATTTCACCAGCTTCAGCATACTTTGTTAGTACGACTCCGTTTTGCGGGTTGGTGATATTAGCCCGTTTAATTTGGTCATTTAACTGTTCAGCCCGTTTTGCTAAAGGTAGACGCTCGCTTAACACAGATCGATTTTGAGTTGAAACTGCGCTCTCCTGAACCTTAATCTGCTGCTTAGTAACGTTCATCTGCTTTTGCAGAACATCAATTTGAGCATTCATGTCGTCCAGTTGTTTCCCGGTCGCGGCATCCTGTTTTAACAAATTTTCAATTCGTCTGCGCTCATGTTGTAATGTTGAAAGCTGGGATCTTTGAACTGCTAATTGATCTTTTAACAGAGTGATCTGTGGATTTACATCCGCTGTTTTCTGATGTAGAGCTTGAATGCTAGCTTCTACCTGTTCCTTTTGCAAAACCAGATTCTCTGCATCAATAATTCCAACTACTTTATTTTGAGGAATCTGTTGTCCTTCTTCAATATCAAACGACAAAATCTTTCCCGCCACTTCAGAAGAAACGACTACTTCGTCGGCCTCAAATGTGCCTGATGCGTCGACTTTATCTCCATTCGAATTACATCCAAACAGGAATGCAATGCTTAGTATTAGTAATATCCGGTTCATCGTTTAAATTCCTGCTATAATGTTATAGTTCAACTTCGCTTGTAATAATTGCAACTGATGTGTAATAAGCAGTTGTTTTGCCTGGTCTTCGGCGTTTACCTCCCGCAAATAATCAGACGTGCTAATCACCTGGTTTTCCAACTGGACTTTAGCTGCGGCTTTAACTTTTTCGCGCAAAGCGATGATCTGTTTATCTGACATAATTAGTTCCTGAATCTTTTCTATTTCAGATTCCTGCTGTGTTAATTGTGTATTCGTGTTGAGTAGAAACACATCTTTTTGAAGACCAATAGTCTTTGAACTAATATCAATCAGCTGCTTCTCTTTGTTATAAGTATAAAGATTGCTTATGTTCCAGTTGAGGCGTATCCCGGCAATATAAAACCAGTCGAATTCATTTTTAAGCATGTTTAGGCCGGGCCGGCCGTATCCTCCTTGACCAAACAGATTCGCTTTAGGAAGATTTTTTGCAATTAATAATTTCTTTTGTTGGTTTACTAAGTCGGTTTGTTTTTGAAAGAGGTTCAGTTCTGGTCTTTTAATTTCGGTTAAAACCTGCTCTATCTGTGGAATTTGAAGTTGAATATTGCTATCCAGATCCTGACCCAGAAACAAACCTAAGGTTTTTATTAAGCCCTTTCGGGATGATTTTAATTCAATACTTCGTTGATCGGTTTTCAGCAGTTCGGCCTGGAGGATATAGAGATTTGAATGGAGGCTTACACCATTTTTAACCAAAGCTTCAGTTTTTTGAAGCCCGGTTTGAATGTCTGATTTCACCAGCTGAATTTGTTTCATCTGTTCTTCCAGCAATAATATTCCAAGATATAGTTGGTTGATTCTCTCCTGAAGTTTATATAGTTCTACCTCTATTTTTTCATCCTCAACAAGCGCATTTAACTTCTGTAATTGCTTTTGACTGTGAATTAAACCTCCATCAAAAACTGTTTGACTAATATCCGCGGTTGCTTTATACTGATCCTTGCTCAAAGGATTTATAGAAACACCAGGAAGAGGAATATTTACCTGGGTAACGTTTGATTGGTAGGTGGCCTGCCCATTCAAATTTATTTGGGGCAGATAAGCCTTGATCAAATTTTGAAGAGTAAGATTGGCAGTTTGCCTGATCAAATCTTTTTGTTTTACCGCAGGATAATTTTCTCTGGCTAGTTTTTGCGCCTCAGGCAAACTTAGCTCTTGCGCACTCAAGAGAGATGGAAGCAGTAATACGCCAATGCTAACCAGACTATTTAACCATGCAGTTAATTTCATTATAAATTTTTTTAAAGTTTAATTGCCTGAATTATAAATTGAGGAACGAGGATTTTTCTTTCATGCATCAATTCTAAAAACTGTTTATCATTAATTCCAGCAACCATTTGTAACATGGGTTTCCCTATAAAAGGGAAAACACAAAGCGACATCAGATTCATAAGTAATTGTGCCGGGTTTATCGGCCGAATTTCTTTTTTTTCAATTGCCTCCTGTATCTGTTCAATGAATTTCCCGATTTTTGGTTTTTCTCC
>CBFGOI010000090.1:0-19408 GCA_965650335.1 uncultured Pedobacter sp.
AGATTTAAAACTTTAAATTTATACTTATGAATACTCTTATTGTCCATCCTAAAACCCAAGCCCAGGAAAAGGCAGTAAAAGCTGTGCTTGAAGCTTTAAATATTGCTTTTGAAAAAGTGAATAATAATGATCCTGATGAAACTTGTATTCTGCCCCCTCATGTGGTAGAAGCAGTAAAGAAGTCTGAAGATCAGATTAAGGATGGGAAGTTTTACACATACAATCAGTTCAAAGGAATCTTAGCAAGAAAGTAGCTTGGAAGTAATATTCTCTCTTCAGGCTACTGAAACATTATTAAGTATTGTGTCATTTATTGAAAGTAAGTGGAATGTTTCTACCGCTAATAAATTTGTCGAGAAGACTTATAAAGTAATTGATTCTATTTCTTTTCAACCTTATATGTTTCAGGCAACTCAACTGGAGAATGTCAGGAAAGCAGTGATCACCAAACAAACTTCGGTTATATATAAAATCTATCCTGAGCACATAGAGATCCTTTTCTTTTGGGATAACAGACAAGATTCTTTATTTTAAGCATTTTATTGTACCTAATCTAATCAATAATGACTCCCAACTTAACCCGCTGTGCCTGGTGCGGCACCGATCCACTTTACGTGAAATACCACGACGAAGAATGGGGCAAGGAAGTGCATGACGACAAGATACTTTTTGAATTTCTTATTCTCGAATCAGCGCAAGCAGGGCTAAGCTGGATAACAATTTTAAAAAGAAGAGACGGATATCGTAAAGCTTTCGCTGATTTTGATGTTAAAAAAGTTGCGAATTTTGATGAGGAAGATGTTGAACGGTTGATGCAGGATTCCGGCATTATCCGCAACAGACTAAAAATTCTTGCTGCCATAAGCAATGCCCGGCACTTCATAGAAGTTCAAAAAGAATTCGGATCTTTCGACAAATACATGTATTCTTTCTTGCCGGAAGGTAAACCCATACTAAACAATCTGGTCGGAATGAAAGATCTTGTCGCAAAAACCGAAATTTCTGACGCGATTTCAAAAGACATGAAAAAAAGAGGTTTCAAATTTTTCGGCACCACAATCTGCTATGCACACATGCAGGCTACCGGCATGGTGAATGACCATGTTATAGATTGTTCTTTTCGTTAACAAAACAATTACTTATTACCTTTGAAAGTAAGGGATACTTATTAGATAAAAGATTTTGTCGTTTCGACGATATGAAAGATTTTATTTATGAAAGATTTCTCTGTGTTCGAAATGGCAATCGTTTATTAATCGGTGCAACCACACCAATCTGTGTAATCATATATAATGAAAAAACTCTTTCTTCTTGATGGTATGGCCCTGATGTACCGGGCTCATTTCGCATTAAGTAAAAATCCCCGTTTTACATCAAACGGAATAAATACATCGGCAGTGATGGGCTTTACAAATACATTACTCGAAGTTCTGAAAAAAGAAAACCCTAGCCATTTGGCGGTAGTTTTCGATACGGAGGCACCTACCGAACGCCATACCGACTTTGCAGAATACAAAGCTCACCGGCAGGCGATGCCAGAAGAATTATCTGCAGCCATGCCATATGTAGTAAAACTAATCGAAGGATTTAATATTCCAGTAATTACATCAGATGGATATGAAGCAGATGATATTATTGGAACCCTCGCAAAAAAAGCCGAGCAAGAAGGTTTCACGGTTTATTGCATGACTCCCGATAAGGATTTTGCTCAATTGGTTTCCGACAATATCTTCATTTACAAACCATCCCGTATGGGTAATGATATGGAGATCTTAGGTGTTCCCGAAGTACTTGCCAAATGGGAAATTGAACGCGTTGATCAAGTAATTGATATTTTAGGATTGTGGGGTGATGCAGTTGATAATATCCCGGGCATTCCCGGTATCGGCGAAAAAACCTCGAAAATTCTTATAAAACAATATGGATCCATTGAAAATCTGATAGCTAATAGTCATGAGCTGAAGGGTAAAATGAAGGAGAATGTGGAGAATTTCGCTGAGCAAGGTCTGGTTTCAAAAAAGCTTGCCACCATTCTGCTGAACGCTCCGGTTGAATTAGACGAGGAATCGCTACGAGTGAACCCACCAAGCCGTGAAAAGCTGGAGCCGCTTTTTGTGGAACTGGAATTCCGGACTATTGGCAAAAGAGTATTTGGTGAAGAGTTTACGGTGACAGAATTTCGTCAGGTAAGTCAGGGTCAACAATATGATTTATTTGGTACCCCACAGCCTGAGAAAGTTGTAATTAAAACCGAGACTATAATCGAGCCGGCGCCAGCATCTAAAAACATCGACAACACACCTCACGAATATCATTTAGCCGATACAGCGGAAAAGCGTGCCGGGTTGATATCCTTATTACAGGCGCAAAAGGCTTTCTGCTTCGATACAGAAACTACCTGTCTGGACGCCAATGACTGTGAACTTGTGGGACTTTCATTTTCAATTAAGCCGGGCAGCGGATGGTATGTTCCGATTTGCGAAGATCAAACCGAAGCTTGTGGAATCGTTCTTGAGTTTAAAGAGCTGTTTGAAAATCCGTCTATAAAAAAGATTGGTCAGAATCTTAAATACGACATACTGGTTTTAAACTGGTACAATGTTAATGTGCAGGGCGAACTATTTGACACCATGCTTGCGCATTATTTGATAGATCCGGATACCCGGCATAATATGGATATTCTATCCGAAAACTATCTGGGTTATGTTCCGGTTTCAATTACCTCATTAATTGGTACCAAAGGAAAGAATCAGGGTAATATGCGAGATGTGGAGATTGAAAAAGTGAAGGAATATGCCGCAGAAGATGCCGATATTACATTGCAATTGTCTGAAGTTTTTGAGCCGCTTTTAGAAAAAGTTGGAGCAAGCAAATTAGCTGGCGACATAGAAAACCCACTCGTATATGTTTTGGCAGCAATGGAACGTGAAGGAGTTAAAATTGACCAGCAAGCTTTGGGTGACTACTCTGTACAAATTGAAGCGGATGTTAAGGTGCTAGAAAAAACTATCTATGAGAAAGCCGGAGCTCGTTTTAATATAGCATCGCCAAAGCAATTAGGCGAGGTTTTATTTGAGAAACTGCAACTTGATCCCAAAGCAAAAAAAACAAAGACAGGCCAGTATCAAACGGGCGAGGATATCCTTACAGCTCTTGCCAATAAAAGTGATATTGTAAAAGATATTCTTGACTTCCGCCAGTTGCAAAAACTTAAATCCACTTATGTAGATGCTTTGCCTTTGCTAATCAATCCTAAAACACAAAGGGTTCATACTTCTTACAACCAGGCTGTGGCAGCAACCGGGCGTTTGAGTTCAAATAATCCAAATCTTCAGAATATCCCTATCAAAACTGAACGCGGACGGGAAGTTAGACGGGCTTTTATTCCGCGGAGCGATGAATTTTTAATTATTTCAGCAGATTATTCGCAAATAGAACTTCGCTTAATTGCTGAAATAAGTAAAGATGAGAATATGATGGACGCCTTTATGCAAGGATTGGATATCCATACTGCAACAGCTTCTAAAGTATATGGAGTTGCTTTGGAAGATGTTGATTCTACACAACGCCGAAATGCTAAGGCTGTAAATTTTGGAATTATTTATGGCCAGTCGGCTTTCGGTCTATCACAAAGTCTTGGAATTCCGCGGAAGGAAGCTGCTGACATTATAGAAGAATATTTCAGGCAGTATTCCGGCATTAAACAATATATGAGCGATACGATGAATTTCGCCCGTGAAAATGGATACGTACAAACTTTAATGAGCCGGCGGCGATACATGCGTGATATTAACTCTGCCAATGCTACCGTAAGGGGATTTGCAGAGCGAAACGCTATAAATGCACCTATACAAGGTTCGGCAGCAGATATGATAAAAATTGCGATGATCAATATTTATCGTGATATGCAGGAACAAAAGCTTATTTCCAAAATGACCATGCAAGTGCATGATGAGCTTGTATTTGATGTTCATAAGTCTGAAGTGGAGAAAGTAAAAGCCATAATTCAGGATAGAATGAAAAATGCGTTTAAAACAACTGTACCAATACTGGTCGAAATAGGCCAGGGAAATAACTGGTTGGAAGCCCATTAACTAAAAAAACAAGAAACCCGTCACAAATTGACGGGTTTCTTGTTTTACAGAAAAAAATTTCCTTAAATTTCAAAATCCAATTTAAATAATTAAAAAATGAACGTAATCCACCTAAGTGCAGAATGCTATCCAATTGCAAAGGTTGGGGGACTGGGAGATGTGGTGGGCGCCCTTCCAAAATATCAGCAAGCCGCAGGATTAACGGCCATAGTAGTTTTGCCCTATTATGATCGGAAATTTGTAAGAGAAAACGATTTTGAAGTAATATTCGAGTCGAGGCTCACCATGGGAACCTTTACCGGCCCGTTCCAGATTTTGAGGGAGACAACCGATAAATTAGGCTTTTCATTACATCTTATTAAAATACCCGGCCTGTTAGATCGGACTGAGATTTATTGTTATCCGGATGAAACCGAACAATTCGTTGCCTTTCAATTAGCCTTTTTGGAATGGTTGTTAAATTTTGAGGTGTTACCCGATATAATACATTCTCACGACCACCATGCTGGATTAATTCCTTTCTTATTATATCACTCACCCCGTTATAAGTCTCTTGCTCATATTCCCACTGTATTAACTATCCATAATGCTCAGTACCAGGGCTGGATTGGCTGGGAGAAATTAAATTTATTGCCCGATATTGAGCTTTGGGAGAGTAAATTATTAGAATGGGGAGATTGCATCAATCCTTTAGCTTCCGCAGTAAAGTGTTGCTGGAAATACACCACAGTTTCGCCAAGTTATTTAGAGGAACTAACAGTTAACTCAAATGGTTTGGAGACCCTTTTTATGGCAGAGAAATCTAAGGGAGTCGGAATAATTAATGGGATCGACACCGATATCTGGAACCCTGAAACGGACCGCATGATATCTGCAAATTATACAGCCGAAACGGTGTTTGCGGGTAAGCTGGAAAATAAGAAACTTGTCTGTAAAGAGTTCTTTCTGGATGAGAGCAAACCACTTATTGCTTTTATAGGTCGCTTAGTTGGCGAAAAGGGTGCTGATCTTCTTCCGGAAGCGATAGCCAGGATTCTCACTAAGCACAAAGGTGAAGTGAACATTCTTGTTTTAGGGTCAGGGGAAACCGAGATCGAGGAAGAGCTGGCAAGTTTAACCTCTACTTTTAAAGAAGATTATAATGTGTTTATTGGCTATCATGAGGCGCTTTCACACCGAATTTATGCGGGGGCAGATTTTTTAATTATGCCTTCGCGTGTTGAACCATGCGGCTTAAACCAATTATATTCCTTACGTTACGGAACAGTTCCGATTGTTAGAAGTACAGGCGGTTTAAAAGATACAGTAATAGATATTTCGGAAGAAAATGGATATGGGATCCGTTTCGAAGATGCCGATGTTGAAAGTATCGTGGCAGCCGTATCAAGATCGATAAAACTCTATAAAAACACCTCGCAGATGAAATTGTTACGTAATAGAATGATGGGCCTGAATTATTCATGGCATCAATCCGCAGCACAGTATATAAACCTTTACAAAAATCTTAAATCTTAATATTATGATGTCAAAAGTCCTTGCAGTTATTCTTGGAGGAGGATCAGGAACCCGCTTGCAACCTCTTACCGCCACCCGTTCCAAACCTGCAGTTCCTATTGCCGGTAAATATCGATTAGTTGATATTCCAATTTCTAACTGTCTGAATTCTGGCATAGACCGCATTTTTGTTCTTACGCAATTTAACTCGGCGTCGTTAAATAAACACATTAAAAATACCTATCATTTTAATGTGTTTAGTACAGCTTTTGTTGATATTCTTGCTGCCGAGCAGACTCCCAGTAATTCGGGATGGTTTCAGGGAACGGCCGATGCGGTACGCCAGTCGATGCACCATATGTCGCCTTTTGATTTCGAGTACGTACTGATTTTGTCAGGAGATCAACTGTATCAAATTGATTTTCATCATATGATAAAAAGCCATATTGAACGCAATGCTGAAGTTTCTGTAGCCACGATTCCTGTAACTGCAAAGGATGTTCCGGGATTCGGGATAATGAAAATCGATAAAGACGATGTTATAACATCGTTCATTGAAAAGCCGCAATCTGATTTTGAAGACTGGAGATCGGAAGTTGGTCCGGAAATGGAAGCCCAGGGCAGAATCTACCAGGCATCGATGGGTATTTATATCTTTAACAGGGATGTGCTTTATGACACTTTGACAAACGATCCTCATACCGATTTTGGAAAAGAGATCATTCCGGAGGCTTTGTCCAGAAATCGGGTAATAAGCTATCAATATGACGGATATTGGACAGATATCGGTACAATTCCTTCGTTTTTTGAGGCTAATATTGGACTAACGGATGATATCGCGGAGTTTAATTTGTTTGATAAAAAAACTATTTTCTCCAGACCACGAATGCTGCCCCCATCGAAGGTACAAGGAACAACGCTTGAAAGAACAGTCATTGCTGACGGATGTATTATTCAAGCGAGCCGTATAGAGCGATCTGTGATAGGTATTCGTACCCGCATTGGTCGCGGAACGACTATAGAATATTGCTACATAATGGGTAGTGATTATTATCAGAGTTTGGATCAACTAGAGGAAGCTAAAAACACTCAAACCCCGATTATTGGTGTTGGAGAACGCTGCTATATTAAAAATGCCATTCTAGATAAGAATTGCCGCGTTGGCAATGATGTGAGAATAAACGGAGGCCCGCATTTAAAAGATGGCGACTACGGCAAATACACAGTTAACGATGGTATTGTCGTAGTTAAGAAAGGTGCGTTCATTGATAATGGCACAGTGATTTAGCATAGCTGTCACTTTTTTTACGGAGCATTAAAAAGAAATTTAATGCTCCGTTTTTTATGCAATCTGCCGGTACTAAAAGTATGCTGATTTTAGGTGCTTATGCCTGAAAAACCATCCCCTTATAAAACCATAAGCAAATCCGCCGATATGTGCCCAGTATCCAACTCCGGTGCTTTCGGCTTTTTGAAGTTCTAAAGAATCATATCCCGCCATTACCTGCTGCAGGATATAGAATCCAAGAAAAGCAAAGGCAGATACTCTGAATGTGAAGAAGATAAATAAGACCGTGATCCTTGAAGAAGGAAACATGACGAGATAGGAACCCAAGGTTGCGGATATAGCCCCCGATGCACCGATTACCGGGATGGCACTTCCCGCTAAAACAAAGCAATGGACAAGTGCGGCTACAACCCCTCCAGCCAGGTAAAACAAAAGAAAACGAAGACTTCCGATTGTAACTTCAATATTATCGCCAAATATCCAAAGAAAGATCATGTTTCCTATCAAGTGCATCCATCCACCATGTAGAAACATACTGGTAACCAATGTATGCAGATTTTGTCCTTTCCAGATAAGATTAGGAACAGCACCATAGGTATAAAAGAAGCTTTCCATCTGCTCTGGGCTAAGCTGAAGCTGCTGCCAGAAAATATAACAGTTAAATATTATAAGGAGGTACGTAATTATTGGCTTCGATCGTCCTTTTACATTATCATCGCCGATAGGAAAAAACATAGATTATAAAGCTTGAATGAATGCTGTTATGAATTTATAAAAAATTTGTATATCAGGAATGTTTGTCGTTCCATTCAAAACATAGGTTTTTTTGCAGGAGTTTAAACTAAAAAATGTTTTTCTTTAGAGCATTGGTAAGCTTGTAAAGAACAACACATTTAACGATAAAGTATTCATAAAGTTTTCGATACCTCGATGCTTTAATTCTGGAGGCATCGTTTTGTAAAACAAGAAAGCCGGCTAATGGGCCGGCTTTCTTGTTTATTTACTTAAATACATTGATTTTTCTTTATACAATTTCACGAAATAAGGATCATCCAAATCTTTTATAAATCGAATAGCCTCACCTGTCGACTTCATCTCTGGCCCTAATTGCTTTTCTACTTCAGGAAACTTATCAAAAGAGAATACGGGTTCTTTGATGGCATAGCCTTTTAGCTTTCTTTCTATTGTGAAATCTTTAAGTTTATTAACACCCAGCATTACCTTGGCGGCAATTTTGATATAAGGTACATCATAAGCTTTCGCGATGAAAGGAACAGTCCGTGAAGCTCTTGGATTTGCTTCGATTACGTAAACTTTTTCATCTTTTATCGCAAACTGAATATTTAATAATCCAATTACGTTTAACGCTTTTGCAAGTTTAATGCTATATTCTTCCATCTGACGGATCACATTGTCAGACAAGTTGAAAGGAGGTAACACGGCGCTTGAATCACCAGAGTGAATACCCGCAGGCTCTATGTGTTCCATCAATCCAACTATATGCACATCTTCACCATCGCAAATTGAATCAGACTCTGCTTCTTCTGCTCTGTCAAGAAAATGATCAATCAATACACGGTTACCCGGAAGATCACCTAATAATTTAACAACTGCGTTTTCAAGGTCTTCGTCATTAATAACAATGCTCATTCCCTGTCCGCCCAAAACGTAACTTGGACGTACCAGCACCGGATAACCAACTTTATGTGCAACTACAAGTGCTTCCTCGGCATCTTCAGCAACTCCGTAATTAGGATAAGGAATATTCAATTCTTTTAACAAGTCAGAGAAACGGCCCCTGTCTTCTGCAATATCCATATTGTCGTACGAGGTACCGATGATTTTAATTCCATGCTGCTGAAGCTTTTCAGCCATTTTCAGGGCAGTTTGACCACCCAGCTGAACAATTACTCCTTCTGGCTTTTCAAGCTCTATAATCTCGCGAACGTGTTCCCAGAAAACAGGCTCAAAATATAGTTTATCAGCCATGTTAAAATCTGTAGAAACCGTCTCAGGGTTACAGTTTATCATGATCGATTCAAAACCGCTCTCTTTCGCCGCAATTAAACCGTGAACACAAGAGTAATCGAACTCGATACCTTGTCCGATACGATTTGGACCTGAACCTAATACGATGATTTTCTTCCTATCACTTGGCGCTGATTCATTTTCATCTTCAAAGGTCGAATAGTAATATGGGGTTTTTGCAGGGAATTCGGCAGCACAGGTATCTACCATTTTGTAAACCCGTTTTATGCCCAGTTCTTTTCTGCGGTCATACACCTCATCTTCAGTAACATTGCCTAATAACCAGGCAATTTGTATATCAGAGAAGCCTTTCTGTTTAAGTGTGTAGAAGAATTCTTTTGGTATATTATTCAGAGAATAACGCTTAAGTTCTTGCTCCAGCTGAACAAGCTCCTGAATTTGCAACAAGAACCATTTGTCGATTTTAGTTACTTTACGAATGGATTCCAAAGGAACACCCAGACTCAATGCATCTTTTATAAGGAACAAACGGTTCCAGCTTGGATGCTCTAAACCGTACATTATTTCATCGAGGTTTCTGCTTTGGCGACCATCGGCACCTAAACCTGAGCGACCAATTTCTAAACTCTGACAAGCTTTTTGAAGCGCTTCGACAAATGTACGTCCGATTGCCATTACTTCGCCAACAGCCTTCATTTGAAGCCCCAACTCCATATTGGCACCTTTAAATTTATCAAAGTTGAAGCGAGGTATCTTTACAATTACGTAGTCCAGCGTCGGCTCGAAATAAGCTGAGGTCGTTTTGGTGATCTGATTTTCAATCTCATCCAGATTATAGCCGATCGCCAGCTTAGCAGCAATTTTAGCAATCGGATAACCGGTTGCTTTTGAAGCTAAAGCTGATGAACGTGAAACTCTTGGATTGATTTCGATTGCAATGATAGATTCATCCTCAGGATTTACCGAAAACTGCACGTTACAGCCGCCCGCAAAATTACCTATAGCGCGCATCATGGTGATAGCCTGATTTCGCATATCCTGGTAACAGCGATCGCTCAGCGTCATCGCCGGTGCAACTGTGATTGAATCTCCGGTGTGGATTCCCATCGGATCAAAATTCTCTATAGAGCAAATGATGATCACATTGTCTTTATTATCACGGAGGAGCTCAAGTTCGTATTCTTTCCAGCCGATTACCGCTTTTTCTACCAATACTTCGTGAGTTGGAGATGCCTGTAATCCGCGGCTTAAGGCCACATCGAAATCTTCTTTTTTATGTACGAAGCCGCCTCCGGAGCCACCCATGGTATAGGATGGGCGAATTACCAATGGGAAGCCGATCTGTTGTGCCGCTTCTTTACCTTCTAAAAAAGAATTTGCGATTTTTGAAGGGGCTACACCAACGCCGATGTCTACCATTAACTGGCGGAATTCCTCACGATTCTCGGTTTTCTCGATTGCTGCAATATCAACACCGATAATCCGAACACCGTATTTTTCCCAAATTCCACGCTCCTCAGCTTCTTTGGCAAGGTTTAAGGCAGTTTGTCCTCCCATGGTAGGAAGTACTGCATCAATTTTGCGTTCTTGTAAAATCATTTCAATGCTTTCACAAGTTAAAGGCCATAAATACACGTGGTCGCCGATAACATTATCAGTCATGATAGTAGCCGGATTGGAGTTTATAATTGAAACTTCAATGCCTTCTTCTTTAAGAGATAAAGATGCTTGCGAGCCTGAATAATCAAATTCAACAGCCTGGCCAATAATAATTGGTCCTGAACCGATAATCAATACTGATTTAATGGAAGAGTCTTTTGGCATTTTACAGGGTAAAAAATGTAAGTCAAATTTAAAAATGCGATTTTTAAATTGCCGGGGAGCGCTTTGACACGAAAATCCCGACTTTATTGTCGGGATGCAAAGGTATGAAAAAGAAGGGGTTTTTGATGAAGAAATAAAAAATATTACCGATTTGTCTTAAGCGCTAGCGGTAAAGTATAATGAACGCGTGTGGGGATTCCATGTTGCATACCGGGAATCCATTTTGGCGACTCTTTAATAACTTTTATCGCAGCTTCCCCTGTACCATATCCTAGGTCCTTTAAAAGGTGGATGTTGGAAATTCGTCCATCGCTTTCGACTACAAAAGATATTATAAGTTTTCCAGATACACCTCTTTCAGAAGCTTCTCTCGGAAACCGGTAATTTCTGCCCACATATTCAAGGAATTTTTCGATTCCACCTTTAAAGCCTGGTAGCATTTCAATCGCTGTGTAAGGCTGAGATCGGCCATCGTTAAAAAATGCCGTGCCGCTAATAAGCTTGCCCATTTCATACTTTTCTTCAAAGGAATTGTTTGAGGAAAGATATTTCCCCTTCCATGTGCCGTTTTTAACGCCGTCCAGGTAGCTTCCTTGTTCAAATAGACTCGTGTCATCTCCGGTTCCTTCATAGTCTCCGGTGCCTTCTTTAACCAGTTCTACCCCTGTTGAATCAAAAAAACTCACCACTTTCGTGATCAGTTTTAGATCTTTTTCAGCCTTTGAAGGATTTATATGTAAAAGATTTATTTTTAGTTGTCCATTCGGGTAATAGTAATAATGAGGACCTGTGATCTTACCTTTTTGATATACCGCTATCTCCTTTTTCCGGCCACTGGAGTAAAAAGAAATTACTGATCCCTCGAGTATAAGATTTGGATTGTAAGAAGACAACATTCCAACTCTTTTTTTTGTCCCATTAGGGTAGTATTCCAATAAGTTAAAATATGTGGTTCCCGAATCCGGTTCCTGAATCACTCTAATATAATCAGCACTATCCCTAAGTTGGGCAAAAGCTCCGTTATTTTTAAGAAAATACACGTTTTGCTTTTTTTGACCCAAGCTTATAGTTGCCAGCAAAACACAGAAAGAAGTAAGAAATAAAGTTTTGCTTTTCATGATTTTGTTTCGGACAAATTAACTAAAAAACCTTTTAGAGAGATATCTGTTACCAAAATAAAACACACAATATGAAAAAGTTAATTTTAGGCTTTATAGTCGTTTCAACGATTGCGGCTTGCGCAACAGTTCAGTCTATTGTCAGGTCTAATTTACCCTATACTGCTACCTTAATTATCCCCGCAGGCACAAGCACAGGTAGCATGCGTTCTGCAGTTAGCCCTGCAAGCAGTGCCGATCAGATTTTTGGTGGTAGCTCGAACTCGCAAATAAAAGAGGTAAGAATTGCGAGTGCCAAAATAGAAGCAAGCAGTCCTTCAAACCAAAATCTCGGAGTTTTCAGCAGTATCAGATTGTATTTTTCCAGAGGTGATGGATCAGGGGAAGTTCTGGTTGCAAGCCGAAATGATATTTCGACAAATGCCGGTTCCAGTGTGGTTCTCGATGTCGATAATTCAAGATTTTTAGATGATATTGTTAAAAGCTCTTCGGCTAGAGTACGGATGGAGTATGTTTTAAGGAATTCTTTAAATGCGGATGTTAGTGTAAGAGCCAGCTTAGGGTTTACTTCAAGCCCGGCTACTGCGCAGTAATCGTTCTTAGCTCAGTTAAAACCTCGCCAGCCTGGTGAGGTTTTTTTATATGCATCAGAAAGTTAAATTTGCTGCGTGATATTCTGCCAATCTTCTTTCTGGCAACTCGTTTGGGAGCAGCTTTTACAAACTTCAGCACTCGAATGGTTTGGCACCATTACTGGTTTTTTCTGTGTCTATTTAGCTGCAAGGCAAAATATTTTGAACTGGCCTGTGGCACTATTAAGCATACTCGCTTATCTGGCTCTATTTTATCAGTACAAGCTTTACGGCGATGCTACTTTGCAATTCTATTTTTTCTGTACTAGCATATATGGATGGTATTACTGGTCAAAGCCTCGAGAAGGTAATCAACAAACGATCGTTTCTCTACGCAGGCATGAATACGCGATTCTAATAATCTTAAATGTTATACTTTCCTTTACTCTTGGTATTTTTCTTGATAGGTTTACCGATACAGATGTGCCTTATATTGATGGTGCATGCACTGCAATAAGTTTTGTGGCTCAAATATTAATGACCAGGAAAGTTTTGCAAAGCTGGCTATTATGGATTATTGTAGATATCTGTTATGTGCCTCTTTATTTATATAAGAATTTAGCCTTAACAGCAGTTTTGTACACATTATATCTTGTGCTGGCAACTATGGGCTATCTTGACTGGCGACGTACATGGAAACAAGCAACTCAATAACAAAAATAGCTATTGTCGGGCCGGAGTCAACCGGCAAGTCAACACTGTCTCATCAACTTGCCCAACACTACAAAACCGTTTGGGTTCCTGAATATGCAAGGGAGTATTGTGAAAAACTATCAGAGCCGTGTACTTGGGATGATGAGATTGCTATGTTTAAAGGACAGCTTGAGCTGGAGAATAGGTTAATCTCTAAAGCAAAAAACCTGTTAATTTGTGATACGACAGTCATCACTGTAAAAGTCTGGAGTGATTATATGTTTGGTAAATCTCCGCAAGACGTTCTTGATGAAATTTCTCGTCGCCCATATAATTTATACTTATTAATGGACATAGACTTGCCCTGGCGAGATGATCCACTCCGGGACTTTCCGCACATGCGAGAATACTTCATGAAGGTTTGGCATGATGAACTAAAGGCCTTGGGCGCTAATTATATAACCATTTCAGGTACAGATAATACCCGATTTGAAAATGCAGTGCGGGTTATTGATGAATATCTATTGAGAATCAAATGAAATGTAGGTAAATGGATCTTTTTATACGAAAAAGAAATGCTTTATCGCTTGATTTGTGTCTTTTAACAAAAATTAACACCTGGATATGCATATTTAGCGTATGTTTGTGTGTTAGCAGAGAATACCAGTAAATGTTATTCTGCGTTGTAACATTCACATTAAATGATGTCTAACATTAAAGAAAACACCTGAGTGTTTTGATCGAAAAGTGTGATGCAGGTTGTTTTTTAATTAATCGACTTAGTTCTCTAGGTATACATACGTTCTTTTTAAATTAATGATTAAAAAAACCTTCCACTATTTGGGAGGTTTTTTTGTTTATTCGCAAATATTTTAAATTATGGAATTGCTCTCCAATCCGGAAATCTGGATCTCGCTAATAACATTAACCGTACTCGAAATAGTATTAGGAATAGATAACATCATCTTTATTTCGATCCTGTCCGGCAAATTGCCCGAAAATCAGCAAAAGAAGGGAAGGCAATTAGGGCTGGCCTTAGCTATGATAACCCGCGTTTTATTGTTGCTATCCTTAAATTGGGTAATGAGTTTAACCTCAACCTTATTTAATCCCGCCGAGTGGATTGGCATCACCAATGTTGAATTATATGAAAAAATGGCCATATCAGGCCGCGATTTGATTTTGATATCGGGCGGGCTTTTTCTGATCTATAAAAGCACCAGCGAAATCCATGAGAAACTTGAAGGTGAAGAACATCAGCAAGCCACTGCTAAAGTGCATTCTTTCTCAGGAGTGATTTTTCAAATACTAATACTAGACGTTGTTTTTTCTCTAGATTCCGTAATTACCGCGGTTGGTATGGCAGACCAGATATTGGTGATGATTGCAGCCGTCGTAATTGCTGTAATTGTTATGATGTTCTCAGCGGGTGGGATCAGTGGATTCGTAAACAAACACCCGACAGTAAAAATGCTGGCACTTTCATTTCTTTTGTTAATTGGAGTTTCATTATTGGCTGAAGGATTCGAACAGCATATCCCCAAAGGCTATATTTATTTCGCAATGGCTTTCTCAGTGCTGGTAGAAATGCTGAACCTAAAAATGAGAGCAAAAGCCAAACCTGTAACTTTACATAACAATCCTGGCAATGCGGATTTTACAGGTTAGTTAAACAACTCTGCAAAGTAAGCCCTTCAAATATTCACCTTCCGGGAAAGATGCTCTCACGGGGTGATCTTCTGGTTGGCAGAACTGGTAAATAAATTGTATTTCCTTACCTGCATCCAATGCTGCCCAAGCCAATATTTGTTTTAAGTGGTTAATGTCGACCGCGCCAGAGCAGGAAAATGTAGCTAACAGGCCGCCGCTGTTTAACAGTGACATGCCTATTCTGTTCAAATCTTTATAAGCTCTCGACGCTTTATCCAAAGCTGAGCGGGTTGGAGCATATTTGGGAGGATCAAGAATTACGATGTCGAACTTCTCATCGCTTTCGCGGAAGCTTCGCAGCTGCTTATTCACATCAGATTGGATGGCTTGATGTCTGGATTTGTTAAAATTATTTAATTCAATGTTTTTGTTTAGGGTTTCTATTGCCAGGGCCGAGCTATCAACGCTGATAACCTCAGCAGCGCCTAAGCTTAAACAGTTTAAGCTAAACCCTCCCGAATAGGAAAAGCAGTCCAGAACGCGTTTCCCTTTAGAGTGCTCGGCAACGATACGCCTGTTGCTGCGTTGGTCGCAAAAGAAACCGGACTTTTGTCCTTCAGATATATTGATTAAATATTTTATCCCATTTTCAAGTACTTCCACATACTCAGGCGGCGCAGCACCGGCTAATATGCCATGCGAAGGTTCCAGTCCTTCATGTGCTCTTGCTGAAGCATCACTTCGGTCAAAAATCCCTTTTGGATTTAGTTGTTTCTGTAATTCATCAAGCAGAATTGGCTTGATGTTCTCGATCCCGGCTGTATGGATTTGAACGGATAGGAAATCAGCATATTTATCAACTATCAATCCCGGAAGGTAATCGGCTTCGCTAAAAATAATACGACAAACATTCGTATGTCCAGAATGTAGCAGATCTTCACGCGCTTTAACTGCTTTTGCAATTCGCTGGCGCCACCATCCTTCATCTAACTCAACCTCTTTCTTCCACTCAAGTAACCGAACGGCAACACGAGACTGGTTATTAAAAAAGCCTTTGGCCAGGAAATCGCCGTTAGCATCCGTAACAGAAATAATCTCTCCGTTGATCGGATTTCCTTTCACTGTGTCCAGCGCTCCTGAAAATACCCAGGGGTGTAATTGCTTAACTGCTTTTTCTTTTCCCTTTTTTAATCGTGCTTCAGCCATGCTGCAAATCTATAATTTTGCCCGACGTTAACTAGCAATTTCCAAATTTTTGACATTTTTCAATAAGGTCGACAAACATGCTATTTTTGCAGTATGGAAGAAATATCCTGGAACGATTTTGAAAAAGTAGAGCTACGGGTTGGGACCGTTCAGGAGGTGTTAGATTTTCCGGAAGCAAGAAAGCCTGCGTACAAATTAAAAGTTAATTTCGGCCCATTTGGAATAATGTGGAGTAGTGCTCAAGTGACGAAGCACTATACAAGAGAAGATTTAATAGGGCGGCAAATAATAGGTGTGATCAATTTTCCGGAAAAGCATATTGCGAAGTTTCGATCCGAATTTCTGGTTACGGGCTTTGCTGACGAGTATGGAGATATAGTTTTGGCAGCTGTTGAACGTCCGGTGCCAAATGGGTCTAAGTTAATTTAATAAATACAAAGCTTTCTCTAAAAGTTAGGAGGCATAAATTAAAATATAATGCGGTATGTAAGTTTCGATAGCGAGCCAACTGTTGCTCCGGACGATTTCTTTATGAATGAAGCTTTAAAGGAAGCTAAACTCGCCTTAAGCATAGATGAAGTTCCTATTGGGGCTGTAATTGTATCAAACGGTAAGATTATCGGGCGTGGCCATAATCTTACCGAGCGCCTGAATGACGTGACGGCCCATGCAGAAATGCAGGCTTTCACTGCAGCGGCAAATTTCCTTGGCGGGAAATATCTGAAAGATTGCACGCTTTATGTTACGATAGAGCCCTGTGTTATGTGTGCAGGGGCCTCTTATTGGACTCAAATTAGCCGGATAGTTTATGGTGCTCCGGATACTCAACGCGGCTTTCGCCGCATCAGCCAATCTATACTGCATCCTAAAACTGAAATCCTGGGAGGAATAAAAGAAATTGAGTGTGGTTCTTTAGTGAAAGAGTTCTTTTTGACTAAAAGAAATAAAAGTTGACATCCTGCTGAACAATTATTTTAATCATAAGTTATATTTGTGTCTTTGAAATTTTAACCCTTTAAAACGCAAATATTATGGCTTTTGAATTACCCGCGTTACCTTACGCAAGCGACGCACTTGAACCGCATATCGACAAAGCAACTATGGAAATCCATCATGGAAAACACCATAATGCATACGTTACAAACCTTAATAATGCTATCGCCGGCTCCGATGCAGAGTCTAAGTCTTTAGAAGAACTTCAAGCTACGATTTCTCAATACCCAATGGCTGTGCGCAACAATGGCGGTGGTCATTATAATCATAGCTTATTCTGGACAATCATGGCTCCAAATGCGGGTGGACAGCCAACAGGCGATTTAGCAGATGCGATTAATCAGGCATTTGGTTCATTCGAAGAGTTTAAAAAGAAATTTAGCGAAGCGGGTGCAACTCGTTTCGGTTCTGGATGGGCTTGGTTAAGTGTTGCTGCTGATGGAAAATTACAAGTTTCATCAACTCCGAATCAAGATAATCCTTTAATGGATGTTGCTGAAGTTAAGGGAACACCGATACTAGGAATGGACGTTTGGGAGCATGCATATTACCTGCATTATCAAAATCGTCGTCCTGATTACATCGCCGCTTTTTTCAACGTAATTGATTGGAATGCTGTAGCAAAACGCTACGCCGCAGCTAAAAAGTAATCTAGATAAAAACCTTTTGTTAAAAAGCAGTGTATCTAATAGGTACACTGCTTTTTAATTTTCGTACTTATGAGAAACTCTGTTGTTTTGACACTGGCTTTTTTAACACTGACACTTCTTCCAAGTTGTGAAGTAATTGGAGATATTTTTCAAGCTGGCTTTTATACAGCAATTTTTGTGATAATAGCAATTGTTGCTATAATAATTTGGATTTTCAGATCCTTCAGAGGTCGGACCTAATAGGTAGCTAAAATTTCTTTTTTTCTTTTCTGAAGCATTTCACTTGGAACGACCGCTAAGATTTCTTTTTCCAATGCCTTTATCACACTTCGTTTCAGAAAATTTCTATGTGTAACAATACTTATCTCCCTTACGGGGACCGGTGCAGCAAAGTTTCTAACTCGGCTTAATTGTTCTTCAGATAAATCTGTTAAGCTTAGCTCCGGTAAAATGGTGATTCCGCTATTTAGGTCGACCATTCGCTTCAGCGTTTCTATACTTCCTGTATTGTACTCAAACTGTTTATTGCTTCCGCCTGCTTTCTTTCTCTGACAAATATTTAGTACCTGATTTCGCATACAATGTCCCTCATTGAGTAACCATAGCTCATCGAAGTTTATGTCCTTGTACCCAATTTCCGTTTTATCAATTAACGGGCTGGCTGTCGAAAGGTATACCACAAAGCTTTCATAAAACAAGGGAATTTCGTGTAAACTATTTTCTTCCAGAGGAGTTGCCAGAATTCCGCAATCTAATAGTCCTACCTTGAGATTTTGAATGATTTGCTCTGTAGTATATTCCCAAATCATTAATTGAACTTTCGGATAGTTCCTGGTAAAGTTTGGTATAATTTGGGGTAGCAGGTAAGGAGCAACCGTCGGGATAACCCCCACTTTTAGTTCTCCCGAAAGCTCATTATTGAACACTTTAATTTGTTCTTTCAATTGCAAGCTTTCATGCAAGATCAAGCGGGCTTGAGCAATAACTTGCTGTCCAAGCTCTGTCGGAACCACCGGATGTCTGCTGCGGTCAAATAGCTTTACACCTAAGTTTTCTTCGAGTTTTTGTATTTGCATACTCAAAGTCGGTTGCGTTACAAAGCATTTCTCTGCTGCGGTAACGAAGTTTCGATAAGTGTCAACTGCTACTATGTATTCGAGCTGTACAAGTGTCATATAGTTTACTTCTATGCAAAGATAGGGCAAGATCGATTTTTATTATAAGCCTTTCTGATAGATGTTTAGAAGGATCAAATGGCTCGGAAAGGACTTTACCTGGTTGCAGTCAGGCTTGAGATGAACAGTTGAGGTTGGGATCTTATACTATTTAACTAAAAAGAGGCGAACATCGCCTCTTTTTAGTTAACTTATTCTACAGTCACTGACTTCGCTAAGTTTCTAGGTTGATCAACGTTGCAACCACGCATAACCGCGATGTGATAGGATAGAAGTTGCAGTGGAATAGTTGCCAACAACGGCAGAAATGCCTCATTTGCGTCAGGAATTTCAATTACATAATCCGCCATTTTTCTAACCTCTTTGTCACCTTCGGTAACAATCGCAATTACTACTCCTTTTCTTGCTTTAACCTCCTGGATATTGCTGATAACTTTCTCATAAGAAGAGTTTCTTGTAGCAATCACAATTACCGGCATGTCAGCATCAATAAGTGCAATTGGTCCATGTTTCATCTCCGCGGCCGGATAGCCTTCTGCATGGATATATGAAATCTCTTTTAGCTTTAAAGCACCTTCCAGCGCCACCGGAAAACCGCTTCCCCTGCCGAGGAACAAGCAGTTTCTCGAATCCTTTAAAATGGAAGCTATTTCTATAATATG
>CBFGOI010000091.1:0-19202 GCA_965650335.1 uncultured Pedobacter sp.
ATCATATTAAATTCGGGTATTTTTACCTCGAACTCTTCGTTATCAACCAATCGCCTCATTTCATAGCTTCCCTTCATACTACCAATATCAGTTTTAAGGTTACAACCTGAAACATATTCGTGGAAACTTCCCGGATCGATAACGGGCTGTAGTCCAACCACGCCTTCACCTTCCACTTCACGATGTGAACCGTTGGAATCAAATATAAACCAATGACGGCGCATTAACTGCACACTGTAATCGGTTAAATTTTCAATACTTATTTTGTAAGCAAACATATAGTGATCGTTTGCCGGATTTGAATATTCTGGCTGATAGAGTGTCTCTACAGATATTTTAACTCCTTCGGTAATATGTGTTATCATAACAAATTCGGTTTAAGTTAATGATATAATTATTAAATCCAAAAATCAGGCCAATACCTCGTCGAATTTATTTCCTATATCTGCAAGCACTTCATTTATAGCACTAAAGCTTTCTAATTGCACGAGTAGCATCCGGTATTCTTTAAAGTTGGGAATCCCTTTGAAATAATTAGAATAATGCCGGCGCATTTCAAAAATTCCTGTTTTTTCCCCTTTCCATTCGATGGATTTTTGGAGATGGGTGCGGCAAACTTCTATTCTTTCTGATATGGTAGGCCCCGATAAATACTCACCTGTTTTAAAAAAATGTTTTATTTCTCTGAATATCCAGGGGTAACCGATAGCGGCCCGGCCGATCATAATTCCATCAACTTCGTATTCTAAACGCCAATTAGCGGCCTTCTCAATAGAGTCCACATCTCCATTTCCAAAAATTGGAATTTCTATTCTGGGATTTCGTTTAATATCGCGTATCATTCTCCAATCAGCCTCACCTTTATACATTTGAGCACGTGTGCGGCCGTGAATAGTTAATGCTTTAATGCCCACATCCTGAAGTCGTTCGGCAACTTCATCCACATTTTTGGTATTATCATCCCACCCCAGTCTGGTTTTCACAGTAACAGGCAAATGGGTTGATTCAACAACAGCCTTTGTCATTTTCACCATTTTATCAATATCCTGTAACAAACTGGCTCCGGCTCCGCGACAGGCGACGTTTTTAACAGGGCAGCCGTAGTTTATATCAATTAAATCGGGAGAAGCTTTAGTGGCTATTTCAGTGGCTTCGCGCATACTTTCAATATTACTTCCAAAAATCTGGATGCCGATAGGCCTTTCATATTCAAAAATATCGAGCTTTTGTAGACTTTTGGCCGCATCGCGAATTAGTCCTTCGGAGGAAATAAATTCCGTATACATCATATCCACCCCGTTCTGCTTGCACACAAAACGGAAAGGCGGATCGCTTACATCTTCCATCGGTGCCAATAACAGCGGGAATTCTCCTAAATCAATATTTCCAATTTTTACAGACATCGGCTATAGCTAATACTTTATCTTTGTGCGCTTGTAACGAATTTACAAAAATAGTATTATAAGATTTAACATGTTTTCTCAGCAGTCAGAACAACGTCATCCTTTTACCTCTTTGGTTTTGCTATTAGTAATTGCGCTTGCAAGTTTTGTTCTATTGGCTTTCATGGCCTATTTTCTCGGATATTTGATTTTTGGCCAGGACGAGTTGTTGGGTCTGCGAGATGGAACAGCAGGAATTGGTATTCAAAAGTTATTTTTAACATTCTCTTCTATCGGAATGTTTGTTCTTCCTCCATTCATCTTTGCCCGCCTAGAACGCAGAGCCCCGTTTGCTTATCTCCGCATGAATATGCCTTCGCCACGGATTTTATTAGTGCTTGGACTTGTTATAATGATTTTTGTAACTCCGTTTATTGAGTGGACGGTACTGTTGAATCAGCAAATGAAACTGCCGGAATTCCTTGAACCGATAGAACGCTGGATGCAATACAAGGAAATTAGTGCAGAAATTTTAACGAAAAAGTTGCTGGTGATGAATTCTGTTGGTGGTTTGTTATTAAATCTCATCATAATAGCAGTTATACCGGCCATCGGTGAAGAGTTTTTTTTTCGAGGCTGCATTCAAAAGATATTTTCCAGGTGGACCAATGATCCACATGTGGGTATATGGATCGCTGCAATAATTTTCAGTACCATACATGTTCAGTTTTTTGGTTTTATCCCCAGAATGTTATTAGGAGCCCTATTTGGTTATATGCTGATGCTCAGTAAGAGCATTTGGGTACCTGTTCTGGCTCATTTCTACAATAACGCTTCAGCAGTTATAGCTGCCTATGTGTTACAACATCAGGGAAAATCTTTAGACAATTTAACTAAACCCGCTATGCAGAACTGGTATTTAGTTATTCTAAGTGTTATTTTTACGGTTTTACTTTTCACGATATTTAAAAGAATATCGATGAATACCAACGAGAAAGTGAATGAACGAGGATTGGAATAAGGTTTATACATCAGCAGATTTTTTTAAGTCTGAATTGGTTCGGCAACATTTGATAGAAAATGGAATTGACGCCGTAATTTTAAACAAACAGGGCTATCCCTATCAAATAGGAGAAATTGAAGTATACGTGATGCCAGACCATTTTAAGCGGGCAACAGAATTAATAATTGAAAGCGATTTATGAAAGTCAGAGCAATAACAGGCTTTTTTTTTGTGATCGTAATGCTTGCCTCGTTGCTATTTGGGGAATACGCTTTCGCTATCTTTTTCATTGTGTTGAGTTTATTGTGCCTGGCAGAATTTTATAAGCTGGTTAGGTCTGAAACTATAAAGCCGCACCGCTCCCTGGGAGTATTTTTAGCAGGAACATTGATAACCCCATTCGTGTTAAATTTCCTTTTTGGTGATTATTTAAACTTGCTATTTTTAAGTGTGCCTGCAGCAATTTCTATATGCGTGGTCGAATTATTCCGTAAAAAAGAACATCCATTTACTAACCTGGCTTTCACTTACTTCGGGATTTTATTTGTTATTATTCCCTTCTGCTTTTTTACTGCAATGGCATTTATGGGTACTGGCTTTAATTTCCATTTCCCTTTAGCCTTCATGTTAATGCTTTGGGCGAACGATACAGGTGCATACATATTCGGAGTTCGCTTCGGGAAGCATAAGCTATTCGAAAGGCATTCTCCAAAAAAAACCTGGGAAGGGTTTTTCGGAGGATTGGCTACCGGTCTTATTGCAGCGTATCTCATAAGCACTCAGTTTGGTGATTTAACAATCATGCAGTGGTTAAGTGTATCTCTTATAATTGGTACAGCTGGTACGTTTGGTGATTTATTTGAATCGATGCTGAAGCGCAGTATGTCGATCAAAGATTCCGGTTCATTATTACCGGGACATGGAGGTTTATTGGACAGGTTTGACGGTTTGCTTTTTGCAGCGCCCCTGGTTTTTATTTATTTATACTGGATAACATTGTAGGATAATGAATGAAGAGAACGAACCCTTGAACTCTGAAAAGGAGGAAACAGAAAATATTCAGCCGGTATATAAGGACAGATCTTTATTATATATGGGTGTGGTACTTGCGATAATTATTGCAGTAATGGGATATTTAACACTTTTTGTAGATGATCCTTCTGAAATATTTGGAAAAAAAGATAAAGTTCAGCTTTCTAGTAAGACCACAACTTCAATTTTAAATGAAAGCGAGTCGATGACCGAGGGGGAGCTCCGGCAATCCCTGGTCAAATTTATTGAAGCATTTTACAATGATCAGCGCCGAGGATATTTTGATCCGCCAAGCTATTTTGCTAAAATAACGGAGACATTCTATAATTATCATAACCTTACTCATAAACGTATCCGAGAAATTTATTGGCGACGCTTGATGGATATGGAGAATTTAAAGCGAAACTGGATTGTATCGTCTCTGGAATTTGAGCGGAAGGATTCAAGAATCATTGCAAGTTATTGGGCAAACGAGAGTTATATACGACGGTCAAAAAATGAGAGTTACTCGGCATTGATTAAATACGAGTTGATAATTGATGAAACAGGAAAAATTGTCTCATTGAGGGAAGCCGAAATAAAAAATGTGGAGATTCAAAAACTTTTGCCGGACACTGCAGGGATAAATCTTAACCCTGAACTCCCGACGGATCCATCGTTATCAACAAATGATAAAGTATATGATTTCAGTTTAGTGGACGTAACGCCAGAATTTGCGGGTGGACCAAGGGAGTTTTCTAAATATCTTACAACGAATTTGAAATATCCTGCAGCAGCTCGGCAGAGTAATATTCAGGGTAAGGTGTATCTTTCGTTTGTAGTTGAAAAAGATGGGCGCTTAACAGATATAAAGGTAAAACAAGGTCTCGGAAGTGGTTGTGACGAGGAAGCCTTAAGGTTGTTGCGAAACTCTCCCAAATGGAAACCCGGCTTAATTAAGGAGGAACCGGTTCGCACCTTTTATGTTACTTCCGTCAATTTTCAGTTGTAAAAAAACGAAAGCCTTTGATCAACAAAGGCTTTCGTTCTTATTAGTCGTTCCTGTTTTTTTCATATAAGGCTTCATCAACGCATTTAAGCCCATTTTCCGTCATAATCCATTCAGATGTATAGTCTGACCCTGCATTTTCAGGCTTGCAGTGCCATAAATTGTATTGCCGAACGTGTGGGTTTAACCTGCCATCAATTACTAGTCGTGTGTTGACCGGAACTTTTAAGTGTACATCCAGTTCCTGGGCCCTGAACAATCCGTTTCCGTTAAGGGTCAAATAATTATCAAACTGAATTATAGAGTCTTTTTGAGCAACCTGATAAGAGATACGTTGAGCAGCTTCCAGGGCATTTTCAAAATTTCTTCCTCTGCCGCTAAGTTCTTTAACAAGTGAAAGAGTGCTATCGTCGCTTTTTTCGATAAACAGATCAAAGTTGTGTAAGTCTCTTTCCATGTCATTCTCGCCGTGTATAATTCGACCTTTTATTTTCCCCTGCTCTACATTGTATTTAAGGCTGTCTTCCTGAGTGAAAAATAACTTGGGATTTAGTTTTAGATTCAAGACAGGGTGGGCATCTAATTGTGTAGTTTGTTCAAATTTTGCTTCTTCGCGGAATTCGGCCGCAATCTTTGACCCATAAAATACACCCATTCCTAATCCGGTGAGCCATAGAATTAACATAGCGAAAGAACCATATCTGGATAATACTTTTTGGTTTAATATAACACGTATCGCAAAAAGGATCAATGCGAATAATGGAATGATAAGTATTAAAAATGCACTGAAAAATACCGAAGAACGGTATTCGTCATTAATCGCATTAAAAGGAAATTGTTGAAACTCTGTATTGTTAATAAAGCCAAGGCCGAAAAGCAAGGCAGTAATAAGCGCGAATAAAGCAATTGCCCCTACTGTTATAATGAGTACTCCAATTGCTTTAAGCACAATTTTCAGCACTCTGCCAAAAAAATTGATGATTTCGAGAACGGGATCGCTTTTTGCCGAACGAAATTCATCATACGGTTTTCCTTCGCCTGATTTTATAGCGTCGGCTTCTTCATCAAAGGTCTTTTTGAAAGATTGGAGATTGATCGGTTCACCCCGCATCGCCATTTTTTCCTGGCGGCTTTTTGCAGTTGGAAGTATGATCCACAGTACAATGTAGGGGATTAAGCCTACCCCAGAAAATAATGTTAGTAACAGCGCAATAAGTCTGACCCATTTAACTTCTATATCAAAATAATGCCCCAAGCCAGCACATACGCCCCCTATAATCCGATCATCGCTGTCTTTATATAAAGTTTTGGATGCTTTTAAATTTTCCGCGCCAAACATTTCATTATCATTTTCAAGTTCAAAATCACTTGCTTTTCCCATTTTTGCTGTGATTTCTTCAACGTCGGCAATTACAATAACCTGTTTATTATGTTCGGTTAAACGTTCATTAAACATTTCGGCCAGTCTGTTTTCGATGTCGGTTACAATCTCAACACTATCAGAACTGTAAGCAAAATGGCGCTTCACTTCCGTCATGTAGCTTTTAAGAATTTCATAGGCATCTTCTTCAATATGAAAAACAATGCCGTTTATATTTATAATAATGGTTTTGTTCATGGCTTTTTATGTTAAGGGTTTATGTCTCGTCCTTTGATGGAGGTGTTTACAGCGAATACAAGTTCAGACCAGGTTTGATCTAAATGCTCAAGAACTTTTTTTCCCGCTTCTGTTAATACATAATATTTTCTAGGAGGTCCGGATGTAGATTCAACCCAATTATAGCTTAACAAGCCGTTGTTTTTCAATCGGGTAAGCAATGGGTACAAAGTTCCTTCTACCACAAGCAATTGCGCTTTTTTCAATTCATTTATAATATCCGAGGCGTAGATCTCCCTTTGGGAAATAATCGACAGAATACAATATTCAAGTATTCCTTTCCTCATTTGGGTTTGAGTGTTTTCTACAATCATAGAACAAAGGTATGTAAAAAATATAGTACTATGTATAACATAGTACTATATTTTTTTCGTTGACTAAATGTGAATGGTATTTTATTAATACTAAATTTTAATAAGCTATCTTAACCTTTTAAGAAACCAGGATAAATATTTTCACATCGGGATCATATTGCGAGGCTTCACAAAAATTATAAAATTTTTTAAAACAATTTTGAATTTTATATGTATGTAGGCGTTTTTTTTAAAATTTCATAAAAAAACTTTGTATAATTTGTATTTTTTAAAATAAGCTTTTATATTTAGGTAATCATTAATTTAAAAAGAGTATGCGAAAACTTCTATCGAGTTTATCAATCGTGTTGCTATGGGCAACTATTGTCCTGGCACAAGAGCGTACCGTAACAGGTACAGTAACAGCCCAGGAGGATGGTCTGCCCCTCCCTGGAGTAAGTGTTAAAATCAAGGGAACTACAAGCGGCACCCAAACCGGTGCAACGGGGCAGTATTCTTTAAGTATTCCCGGAAATAATGCAGTTCTGGTGTTTTCTTATATTGGATTTGCCAATCAGGAGGTTGCAGTTGGATCACGGAGTGTTGTTAATGTAGCTTTAACTGTAGATGCAAAGCAGTTGAGTGAGGTAGTAGTAACTGCTTTGGGGATTACTAGAGAGGCTAAATCTCTCGGATATAGTACAACAGTTATTGATAATGAGGAATTAACAAAGGCTCGGGAAACTAATATCCTTAATTCCTTAGCTGGTAAGGTTTCGGGTGTCCGGGTTAACTCGCAATCAGGGACTTTAGGCGGCTCATCTAAAGTAGTTATCAGAGGTGTAAATTCTCTTGATGCAAGCAATGTACTGTATGTGATTGATGGTGTAACAGTTGGCAATGCAACAGCCGCCGGCGGAACAATATCTAATAATGTGGATTACGGAAACCGCATGGGCGATTTAAGTTCTGATGACATCGAATCGATGACCATATTAAAAGGCGCTGCGGCTACGGCATTATATGGTTCAAGAGCGAAAGACGGAGCGATTGTGATCACTACCAAGCGAGGAAAAAAAGGAAAAGCATCTGTCGATGTGAATTCATCTGTTAGATTTGACAATCCTTTAGTGCTTCCGGAATTCCAAAACGAGTATGCTCAAGGAACCTTCAATGCGACAACTAAGAATTATGATTACAGTTTAAAGAATGTTAATGGCTGGGGACCAAGAATTGCTGATGTTCAAGGTCAGACCTTCCCGGATTTTTTAGGGAATCAAGTCACATTGCGAGCACAGCCTAATAATGTTAAAGATTTTTTCGACACGGGAGTTTCCTACCTGAATAATATTTCTTTTTCAGGAGGTGATGAAAACTCTGATTATCGGTTTAGTTTTAGTGCTGCGAATGAGAAAGGGATAGTACCAATGTCTAAGCTGAATAGATATAACCTTGGAGTAAACGCGGGGCGGCAGTTTGGAAAGAATTTGTCTTCCCGCTTTAGCGGTACATATACCAGGTCGAAAGCTGATGGCCGTCCTTCACAGGCCTCAAATAATCAGAATATTATAACCTCTTCGGTTTTTAGCTTGCCCAGGGTGATCGATATCGCGCAGTTAAAATCAAATTTTGAAGATCCTGTTACTGGCAATCAGAATTTTTTAGGCAGCAATAAAGATGGCAATAACCCTTATTGGATTGTAAACTATAATACTAACAACAATTTAGTCGATAGATTTGCGGGCTCGTATGCGCTGACCTATAAACCAATTGATTGGATAACGATTTCGAACAATTTGGGAGGGGATATTTACAGAGAAAGACGGTCTACAGTTGTAAGAAAGGGAACTGCAGGGACCTTAAACGGAAAGTTTTCAAACATGGATATCTTTTCAAGACAGATCAACAATGACTTGATTGCTACTTTTGTTCAAGATAATTTAGTTAAGGATTTTAAATTCAAATTTATTTTAGGGGGTAACGTTAATACACGAGAATCTCAATCGACCAGTGTTGACGCAGTGGATTTAACAATTGACCAACTTTACAACTATACAAATGCCGCAAGTAAGACTCCAAATCTCGCATATTCTAAGCAGAGCTTAGTAAGCGCCTATGGCGATTTTGGTATAAGCTATAAAGATTATTTGTATTTAGATGTTACCGGTCGAAACGATTGGTCATCCACGCTGCCTGTTGAAAACAGGTCTTATTTTTACCCATCTGTAAGTGGCTCTTTGATCTTTTCTGAACTATTAAGGGATCAAAATTTAGATTGGTTAAATTTTGGTAAACTTCGTGCCAGTTGGGCATCTGTGGGAAGTGATTTATCCCCTTATAACCTCGATTATCAATATACGCCGTTTTCTACAGTATTCCTACAGTATATAAGCTCGGCTGCAACTGTATTTCCTGCGGGCCCGATATCTACTGCCTTCGCCGGTCCCAGAATTCTACCAAATGACAAGCTGGTCCCTCAGCGACAAAATTCATATGAATTTGGAACGGAAATGAAATTTTTAAGAAGCAGAATCGGCCTTGACTTTACCTATTATAATACTAAAACAAGAGATCAGCTCATACCAATTGATGTAGCCATTTCCACAGGTTATTTTAGTAAATATGTAAATGTCGGGCTTATCTCAAATAAAGGTGTGGAACTTATGCTAAACGCCATACCTGTACAAAATAGAGATTTTAGCTGGGGCATAGACTTCAATTTCGGCAAAAACAAACAAGTAGTAGAAGAACTGACTGAGGGTATTACTCAGTACAGTCTGGCAAGTGGTTATAGCGGTCTGCAGATTAAAGCACTTGTGGGAGAGCCTTTCTCACTTTACGGTTCAAAGTGGGAACGAGATCCAGCTTCCGGAGAACTTGTAATCAACGCTTCGAATGGACTTCGCAGAGCGGTAGCTGATCAAAATCTAGGAAGCATCTATCCCGACTGGACCTTAGGTATTAATAACCAGTTTAGTTATAAAAATTTCACGTTAAGTGGCTTAGTCGATATACGCCAAGGGGGTGTATTTTTTTCTGGAACTACCGCAAATTTGAGGGGGAACGGACTTGCAGTGGAAACTGGCGGCGACAGAACTGCGATTGTGGATAAGGGGGTGGTACTGCAGAATGGAGCCTATGTTCCAAACACAACACCTGTAAGAAGTATGCAAGATTATTGGTTGCAAAATTATGGCACATCTTTAACTGAGGCGAACATTTTCGACGCCTCGTACGTGAAGTTACGCGAGATTAGGTTTTCATACGTTTTACCTAAGGCGATCTTTAAGCAAATCGGCGCATTTAAAACGGCAGAGATTGGTCTCGAAGGAAGAAATTTATGGTTAATAAAAAGTCATAGCCCACATGTTGATCCCGAGCTTAATTTCTTTGGAGCAGGTAGTGTTGGTGAAGGCGTAGAATTTAATAGTGTGCCATCAACCAGATCAATCGGGATGAATCTAAGATTGTCGTTTTAAAAAAAGAATCTCATGAAAATTCAAAATAAATTTTTAACCGGTTTACTTCTTCTTCTTGTTTCCATTGGAGCAATATCTTGTAAGAAGTTTTTAGATATAAATACGAGCCCTTTAACTGCCACCAAAGTGGAACCTAAACTGCTTTTTGGTTATGCTATTACAGCTTGGGATGTAAACAAAAATAGTGGCGATAACTGGCTGCCAATAGGAATAATGGTTCAAACTCTTGCCAGTGGAAACGATATTGATTGGTTTGGAGGAAATGCATATGATATTAATAACACCACTTTAGGTAATACCTGGAAGGTTTATTATAGTACTGCTGGTAATAATTTGAAACAAGCTATCAAGATAGCTGAAAGTTCAAATCCTGTCAACAACAATGCTGCGGCACAGTGTAAAATTTTGCTGGCACAAATGATGTATGAAGCTACGATGTTATATGGAGACATCCCATTTTCGCAAGCTTGGAATGCTGATCAATTTCCATATCCAGAATACGATTCACAAAAAGACGTATTAGAAGGCGTTATGAAGCTTTTAGACGAAGCCAACTCACAGATTGACCCAACAAGCACTTTGAAAATCTCCGATTATGATATTTATTTTAAGGGAGATATGGCTAAATGGAAGAAGGCGGCAACTTCATTGAAATTTAAGATTTTGATGGTGATGGTTGATAAAGATCCATCCAAAGCTGCGGTTATAGGGCAATTACTTGCTAGTCCAACTTCGATGATATCTTCCGCAGCAGACAATTGGATTCATTCTTATGCAGGAACATCAAATCAGGAAAATCCTAAGTATCGACTGTTTAAAACCTATACGAATAATGTAAACACTTTCTTGTATGCAAATACTCAAGTGTTTAAATATATGGAACCAGTAAACGATCCCCGTATTCCCAAATACTTTAAAAAGGGCGCAGATGGCCAATATCATTCTTTAGCAGCGGATGAAGACTTCACGGCGAACTCTTCCTTAATAAATGATTATCTATACCGACCAACTGCCCCATCGTTAATTCTAACCTATCAGGAGATAGCATTGCTTCAGGCCGAAGCTTATGCGAGAGGGTTGGGGGTTACCAAAAATCTGGTAACAGCCCAACAACTATTTAGAAATGGTGTCGAAGCTTCTATGAAATTTTATGAAGCAGATAACGCGGCCATTAATACTTATTTGACAACTCAGTTACCAAATTTGGTGATTGCTGCAGATCCGGTCAAAGAAATTCATATCCAACAATGGGTTGATTTGATGGATCGCTCGCTTGATGCATTTATCCAATGGAGAAGATCCGGACCAGAAGGCAGTGAAACGCCTGCCTTAACTGTTCCGCCATTGGCAACTCAGGGACCTTTGATTAGGAGATTTACTCTGTCACCTGACGAGTTAACTTCAAATCCTAATATTCCAACTCCTCAACCGAAATATTATGATAAGATGTGGTTTGATTTATAATATTCAACATTAGGAGGTATTATCACGGCTGGAAATAAAATTCCAGCCGTTCTTGTATTTATAAAAGCCAGCTCAAGTCTTTTTTTCAAACTTTTTAGCATTTTAGTAACAATCAATTTCCCCCCACACCTATTACGAAATTCTTTTGAAACATCCTTTTTTCCTATGAGAGACTTTTGGCAGCATCCGGACTTGTTAAATCGGTTGCGACCATTGAACATGGTGTCATGAATGAATAACTGTACGGAGAACCAGTTAAAATATTCCTTTCTTGAATTATAAATGGAGTTGTATTGGCCGGTTTTAAATAACCTTTCAGAACCTTACCGTAACTTTCTCCGGCTCCACACATAGAGTTACAATCTCCCCCAAAATTAAGGCGTGATTATCGTCAATATGCCCAGCCGGGAAATCAAAGCATACCGGGTAATCATATTGTTTGACCATTTCTATAATCATTTCCGGAAGAGTGCTCCCAAACGAAATTTCGTTGTCTTTTAAATCAGTGAAACCACCTACTATTAAACCTTTAAGTCTGGCTAGTTTCCCCCCTCGTTTTAAGTTCCAAAGCATCCGGTCAATCGAATACATGTATTCACCTACGTCTTCAATAAACAGGATTTTATCAGCAAAATCCATCTCAGAAATAGAACTGCCTAACATGACAAGCAGCGTTAAGTTTCCTCCTATTAATGGTGCACTTACCTTTCCTTGTTTATTGAGGGGATGGCTCGGGAGTTCATATTTCAAAGGTTCTCCAAATAACGCTTTACGCAAAGACTCTAAAGAGGGTTTGGTTCCGTCAGGAACGTTTAGAGGCATTTGACCATGTATGGTTTGTATTTGGCACATTTCAAAAATGTGGCTATGAAGTATGGTGATATCGCTGAATCCGACAATCCATTTGGGATGGGCTTTAAACTGGGTAAAATCCAGCTCATCGATAATTCGAATCGTACCATATCCCCCTCGAGCAGCAATAATTGCTTTTATTGAGGGGTCATCTAAAAACCTTTGCAGATCGTCTCTTCTTAATTCGTCTGTCCCCGCATACTGGAAATGTGAAGCGGTAACAGTTTCGCCAAGAATAACCTCCAATCCCCAGCTTTCCAACAATTTTATAGCGCTGTCAATCGGTCCCGGCAATTTCTTTGCAGGGCATGTGATGGCGATTTTATCGCCTTTTTTTAAAAATGGCGGGGTTGTTAAAGATGACAACATATGTGAGCTAAAAAGGTTAAAGGTAAAAGCTTAACGCTGAAAGCGCAATACAACGCGATTTAAAAATTAAGATCCCAGGGATTTGATGATAATTTCACCTGGAAGCGCCATTCTTACGAGATGTTTACATTAAATTCATCTGCATATTTGCACATATAAATTTACCTTATCTTTGTGCCCATTATAATTTTGATTGATGTCTGAGCTCGATAAATATAAACGATTTACAGTTACTTCCGCACTTCCTTATGCCAACGGTCCATTACATATCGGGCATTTAGCCGGCGCCTATATTCCAGCTGATATTTTTGTAAGGCACATGCGGCTAAAACGCAAGGATATTATTTACATGTGCGGATCTGATGAGCACGGAGCTGCGATAACTATAAAGGCCAAAAAGGAAGGCATAACGCCAAAAGAGATTATAGATAAATATCATACTCAGATAAAAAATAGTTTTGAAGAGTTTGGGATTGCATTCGATATATATCATCGTACATCATCCCAAATTCATCATGAATTATCCCAGGAATTTTTCCTTAATCTTTATGAGAAAGGCGAATTTATTGAGAAAGAATCTGAGCAATATTATGACGAGGAGTATGATCAATTTCTTGCCGACAGATACATTGTCGGTACCTGCCCGAATTGCCATAATGAAGGGGCATACGGAGATCAATGCGAAAAATGCGGGACATCTCTTAACCCGATGGATCTAATAAATCCTAAATCCACTTTAAGTGGAAAAGAGCCCATATTGAAAGTCACAAAACATTGGTATCTGCCACTAGATAAATATCAGCCCTGGCTGGAAGAATGGCTTTTAGAGGGCAAAAAGAATCTTTGGAAACCGAACGTTTATGGCCAATGCAGTTCATGGTTAAAAGCCGGATTACAACCCCGCTCTATGACCCGGGATCTGGACTGGGGAATTGATGTTCCACTGAAGGAAGCTAAAGGGAAAAAACTTTATGTATGGCTTGATGCTCCTATCGGATATATTTCTGCTACAAAACAGTGGGCGCTGGATAATGGAAAAGACTGGGAGAAATACTGGAAGAAACAGGAGAATGAAGAAGATGATTCTTATTTGGTGCATTTTATAGGAAAAGATAATATCGTTTTTCATTGCATTACTTTTCCGTCAATCCTTCATGCACATGGCGAATATATTTTACCGCAAAATGTTCCGGCAAACGAATTTTTGAATCTTGAGGGAGATAAGCTTTCTACATCGAGAAATCATGCCGTTTGGCTTCACGAGTATTTGGAGGAATTTCCCGGCAAGCAGGATGAACTGCGTTACGTCCTGACCTCAATTTTGCCGGAAACATCCGACAGTGAGTTTACCTGGAGGGATTATCAGGCTCGTATCAATAATGAACTTGTAGCAATTTTGGGAAATTTTGTGAACCGCGTTATGATATTGATGCACAAATATTATGAAGGAAAGGTAGAAGGAAACACAAGTTTGGCAGATGCCGGACTTGAAAGCCAGATCAATGCTATTTATAGTGATGTTGACGGAAGTATAGAGAGTTATAAGTTCCGTCAGGCCTTATCGTCTGTTATGGACCTCGCTCGTTTAGGAAATCGTTATCTGACGGAAAATGAGCCATGGAAAACCTTTAAAACAGACCCTTTAGCTACACGAGAAGTTTTGCAGAATAGCTTACATATTATTGCACACTTAGGCACACTGCTGCAACCAATTCTTCCGCGAACCGCGAAAAAAATATTTTCTATGCTTAATTTGGGTGAGTCAGCTTTTTACGACCAGAAGCTTGAGTTTGCCCAAGGTCATCAGTTAAATGAGCCCCAGCTTTTATTCGAGAAAGTTGAAGACGATGTAATCGAAAAGCAGTTACAAAAATTAAGTAAAAAATCAGAAAATATGAATGCTACCATTGAAGTTTCTCCTGCAAAAGAGAATATTAATTTTGAACAGTTCGCTGCGATGGATATTCGGATTGGGACAATATTAGAGGCGGAGAAAGTTGCGAAAACAAAAAAATTATTAAAATTAAAGATTGATACCGGAATCGATCAGCGCACAGTTGTTTCGGGTATTGCCGAGTATTTTGAGCCTGAAAATATTATTGGACAACAAGTGAGTATTCTTGTTAACCTGGAGCCAAGGGAAATAAAGGGAATTGTTTCTCAGGGGATGATTTTAATGGCCGAAGACAGTGACGGGAAATTGAGTTTTGTTTCTCCGTCAAATGTGCTGCAGAATGGATCGGCAGTTAGATAATTAATATTCCTTCATACTCGTTGTCTTATTTGGCAAAAATCTGCACATTTGCACTTCTGCACGTTTCGCAGAATTTCAATGTGATATTGGTCCCGTAGTTCAACGGATAGAATAGAAGTTTCCTAAACTTTAGATATGGGTTCGATTCCCGTCGGGACCACAAAAAATGCCTTTCAGTTACATGGAGGGCTTTTTTTATCAGATTATTAAAAAGGAGCCGGCTATTTTGCCAGCTCCTTTTATTCCTGGCTGTTTTTTATTTCCAGCCACCACCCAAACCCCGATAGATATTAGTTACAGCATTTAGCTGCTCTTTTTTAGTTTCTATCAGTTCGAGTTTAGATTCCAGTGCATCTCTTTGGGTCATCAAAACTTCCAGGTAATCGGCTCTGGCAGACTTGAACAGATCATTGGAAATGTCGATTGATCTGGTCAGAGCGTTCACTTCTTTTAACTTCAGGTCATAGCTTTTTTCCAGATTGTTGATTTTAGAAAGTTGCGTGGAAACATCCAGGCATGCATTTAAAATGGAACGCTCGTAGTTATACATGGCCTGCAGTTGTCGTGAATTGGCATTGTAGAATTCAGCTTTGATCCCATTTCTATTAATAAGAGGCCCGGCAAGGTCCCCTGCCAGAGAATAAAGCATCGACTCTGGAAACTTCAGCAGATATGATGGCTTAAATGCCTGCAGTCCTAAGGAGGCTGAAATTCCAAATGATGGATAGAACTCTGCCCGGGCAACTTTAACATCTAGTTTTGCTGCAGCTAATTCCAATTCAGCCTGTTTTATATCGGGCCGATTAGCCAATAATTGTGAAGGAATGCCAGAATTGATTGCCGTTGGCACCAAGGCTAAAAAATTGCTCTTATCCCTGCGTATCTCCTGCGGATAGCGCCCTGCCAGAAAGTTGAGTCTGTTCTCTGTCTCTTTTATCTTTTGAAGAATTTCATACTCCAGACTTTGAGATTTCAGAACTTCAGCTTGAAATTTCTGAACAGCTAATTCGGTTACCCTTGCGGCTTCTTTCTGAACTTTCACTATCTCCAAGCCATTTTTTTGCAGTTCGATGTTTTGCCTTACAATTTCCAGTTGATTATCCAAGGCCAGCAATTCGTAATAAGAATTTGCAACTTCAGCGATCAGATTGGATAACACAAAATTTTTGCCTTCAACGGTGGATAGATACCTGTTAACGGCAGCTTTTTTAGCGTTATGCAGCTTTTTCCAGATGTCCACTTCCCAGTTCGCATAGGCTGCGGCAGTATAATCCATCAGAGGATCGGGAAACTCCTCTCCGGGAGTAATTTCCGTGGAGGCATCACCGGCACCCTGGCTGGTATATCTTCCAACTTTTTCAACTCCAAGGCCGAGTCTTGCACCAACTGTTGGTAGGATTTGTCCTTTTCTGAACCGGATATCATTTTTTGCGATTTCGATTTCCTGTAAAGTGATCATCAGCTCCTGGTTATTTTTCAGGGCAGTATCAATCAGGTTCACCAGGTTTTTATCAATAAAAAAGTTCCGCCACTGGATGGTTGACATATTGGTGGTATCCCGGTCGTGGTTGAAAGATGCGGGAACCGATTTGGTTTCGGTTGACTGCATGATTGCTGGAACCTTACAGCTTGCAAAAGCAAGGCTTGATCCCAGTAAACCAATGCAGGTATATTTTTTGAGTTTATGCATAGTCCTCAATTTTTTCGATGTGATGATCAATTTCTTCAGTTAAGGGATTTTCTTCTTCATTGGTAACGAGCACATGCTTTTCTGAAATTTTGCCGAATATGTAGTACAATCCGGGTATAATCAGAACTCCGAAAATTGTTCCAAATAGCATACCTCCGGCAGCGGCAGAACCGATTGTTCTGTTCCCTATCGCGCCAGGACCACTAGCAAAAACCAGTGGGATCAATCCTGCAATAAATGCAAATGAGGTCATCAGGATTGGACGGAACCTTACAGCCGAACCTTCAATTGCTGCTTTAAGGACTGAATCTCCAGACCTGTGTTTCTGAACTGCAAACTCAATGATTAACACGGCATTCTTACCCAACAAACCAATTAGCATTACCATTGCAACCTGGGCATAAATATTATTTTCTAAGCCCAACAACTTCAGCAACAGAAAGGCTCCGAAAATTCCAGCCGGAAGAGATAAAATAACCGGGAAAGGCAGTATAAAACTTTCATACTGAGCGGCCAGAATCAGGTACACGAAGCCCAGACAAATAAGAAAAATATAAATGGCTTCATTCCCACGAGCCACCTCATCTGCTGAGATACCCGCCCAGTCGATGCCAAATCCTCTTGGCAAACTGGTTTTAGCTACCTCTGCCACCGCATTGATCGCTGAACCACTGCTATATCCGGGTGCCGAGCTTCCGCTGATCTCGGATGCATTGTACATGTTATGTCTGGTTATTTCTGATAAGCCATACACCTTTTCAATTTTCATGAAAGCCGAAAATGGTACCATTTCATCATGATCATTCTTCACGTAAAGCTTCAAAATATCTTCCGGCAATGCCCTGTATTGGGGCAGTGCTTGAACCATTACCTTGTACTGCCGGTCGTATTTGATAAAGCTGGTCTCGTAGTTACTTCCTACAAGGGTAGAAAGTGTGCTCATGGCATTTTCAATAGTCACACCTTTTTGCTGGGCAATGTCGTTGTCAATTCTCAGCATATACTGAGGGAAACTGGCACTGTAAAAGGTGAATACGGATGATAATTCAGGACGCTTACTCAGTTCCCTCACAAAATCGCGGCTCACCGTTTCCATTTTTTTGAAATCACCTGTTCCTGCCTTATCCAGTAAACGCAACTCAAAACCACCGGCGGCTCCATAACCCGGCACCGCCGGAGGTTGAAAGAATTCAATGGTGGCACCTGGTATGTCTTTGGATTTTTCTTCCAGTTCCTTAATAACTTCCTGAACAGAATGTTTCCGCTCCTCCCAGCTTTTCAGGTTAATTAAACAGGTTCCTGAATTGGCTCCGGTTCCTTCTGTAAGAATCTCATAGCCAGCCAGAGAAGACACAGATTGTACCTCTTCCATGCCTTCGGCAATTTTTTGAAGTTTTTCGGCTATTTGATTTGTTCTTTCCAGTGATGAACCCGGCGGAGTCTGGATTACTGCATAAAACATTCCCTGATCTTCATTCGGGATAAATCCTGAAGGAAGGCTGTTATTTAGTAATCCTATCCCAGCACAGAAAGTAATTAGCATGATGAAGGTGATAGCCCTTCTGTTAACAATGATACCCAGGATCTTCTGATATCTCCCGGTAACACTATTAAACCAATTATTAAATCCATCTAATATTTTGTTTAGCCAGGTTTTCTTTTTGGGTTTTCCATGAGTATTCTTCAGCATCATGGCACACAGTGCAGGGGTAAGGGTAAGTGCAACCACTCCTGAAAGAATAATTGAAGTTGCCATGGTGATGGAAAACTGCCTGTAGAATATCCCCACCGGACCAGACATGAATGCAACTGGGATAAATACCGCTGCCATTACAAAAGTGATCGCAATGATGGCCCCGCTGATCTCATGCATCGCCTCCTCGGTAGCCTTAAGCGGAGAAAGATGCTTTCCTTCCATTTTGGCATGAACCGCTTCAATTACCACAATGGCATTATCCACTACAATACCTATCGCCAGTACCAAAGCAAACAAGGTAATGAGATTGAGCGTAATGCCGAAGTACTGCATGAACACAAAAGTTCCGATGAGTGATACCGGCACTGCAATCGCCGGAATCAAAGTTGAGCGCCAGTCGCCAAGGAAAAGAAATACTACCAATCCTACTAGGATAAAAGCTTCTATCAAGGTGTGAATTACTTTTTCAATAGACGCGTCGAGGAATTTAGATACGTCATAGCTGATCTCATAATCCATCCCTTTAGGAAAGGAATTTGCCTTGATTTCCTTTAGTTTAGCTTTTATGTCCTTAATCACCTGGGTGGCGTTACTTCCGTAAGATTGCTTCACAACAATTGCAGCCGAAGATCTACCATTTAGAGTGGAATAAAGGTCGTACATCGAACTTCCAAACTCCACATTTGCAACATCTTTCAGGCGAAGAATCTCTCCGTTCGAACTTGATCTTAAAATGATGTTTTCATATCCTTCTTTGGTATTAAACCTTCCGGGATATTTCAATACGTATTCAAATGCCTGTGATCTTTTACCCGAACTTTCACCTGTTTTACCTGGTGACGCTTCTAAACTTTGCTCATCCAGTGCTTTCAAAACTTCTTCTGCAGAAATCTTATAGGCCAGCATGCGATCGGGTTTCAGCCAAATCCTCATGGCATATTCCCGGTTACCAAGAATATCGGCAACCCCGACACCGTTCACCCTTTTCAGTTCAGATAGCACATTAATATCAGCGAAATTGAAAAGGAATTTCTGGTCCATCT
>CBFGOI010000092.1:0-19182 GCA_965650335.1 uncultured Pedobacter sp.
TGAATGATGACCAAGCCTTATCGGGGGCGACCTTGGTTGCACGGTCTCCCGGTCTTGATTATGCTTTACTAAAACTCAACGAGCAGCCGCCCAAACAATTTAACCCCTATTACGCGGGTTGGGATTCAAGAGACAATACTCCTGCGGGAGGCACATGCATTCATCATGCCGGTGGCGGACATAAACAAATTGCAATCGATTATCACCCGCTTAGCACCGCAACTTTCAATCAATCCTTTGCTCCCAATTCCTCATGGAAAGTAAACACCTGGGATATCGGGACTACCGAACCTGGATCTTCCGGCTCGGCATTATTTAATCCTCAGCATCGGATAATCGGAACCCTTACAGGTGGATATTCATCGTGCATGGCCAGCGGTAGCGACTTTTTCAGTAAGTTCAGCCTTGCCTGGAATACGCCAACAAAGGCAGAATCTCCCCTGAAAGCCTGGCTAGACAAGGCAAATACAAACGCAGCCTTCATGGATGGATACGACCCCTATGGGTTCAATGAGGAAAACTGCCAGATCGCCTTTAACATTGCAAATTATGAAAAAACCGATCTAAGTTCTGAAGGGCAGCGCTGGGGATATATTTCAGGACATAATTCTTCGGGCTTTAGCCAATTCGCCGAAAAGTTTGCTTCTCCAGGTTCGTTATTACTTCCCGGCTTTTACATGAACGTAGCGAAGGCTTCCTATTCAAGTCAATTGTCGGGTATTACAATAAAAATATGGGAAGGGAGCTCCGTTCCCTCTACTGAGATTTATTCGAAATCTATTTTTATAAAAGACCTTAAAACTGGTGTAAACTACGTTGCACTCGATTCAATTATAAAGGTGACCGGCAATTTCTTTATCGGCTATGAAATTAAATATGATATTTCCGGCGACAGCTTTGCCTTATACCATGCAGCCCGCCGGGGAATAACGGGCGCATCATCGATGTTTGTGTTTAATGGGGCCTGGCATAATATAAATACTTTTAATTCGATAAACTATTCTACATCCCTTGGAATCGGAATTTTAGAATGCTATGGGAAGACTTACAAACCCGACCCTCCGGTAATAATTATCTATCCCAACCCAAGCGAAAATTACATCAATATCAAGATCCCATCGGGAGCAGCCATTGACGAAGTTGCATGTTTTAACACCTCCGGGCAACTGCTCCCCGTGATTTTTCAACCTTCGGAAGTAAATACCAGAATAGTGTTCAACCTTCCGGGAGGACTTTACATTCTCAGGATCAAGGCTGGAACACAGCAATTTACCACAAAGTTTATCGTACAACCTTAGGGCCCGCCCAGCGCTTAGCTTAAATCTGAACGAGCAGATAAGTAATCGACGGCAATTGTTTATTCATTGTGACGAACAAAAATTGCCTTTCTAAACATTTGTATTCCTAAAATAACAATTTGACACATTCAGACATCCGTCCTTTAGTTAAAATTGCACAACTAACTAATTATTAACTAACCATTTAAGATCATGAAAAAAAGCTTTTTAAGTTTATTTGCAGCAATCTTGTTAATTACAAGCTGTTCTAAAAATGAAATTCAGGAACAAAAATCCTCTTTGGTAGAGAAAGGCACTGCCACAATTAACGCTACTACAGTTCAACAAACCATCAAAGGATTTGGTGGCGCCAACATAATTCCCTGGATAGGAGACCTAACAAGTACTCAAAGGACTACAGCTTTTTCACCCAGCAGCGGTATCGGTTTAAGCCTTGTTCGTGTACATGTCCCGAATACGAGTTCAGAATTTGCACGTGAAAAAGCAACGATTGATGCCTGTAAATCTTACGGCGGTGCGGCTATCGCAACAGCATGGTCAGCACCTGCTTCAATGAAAACCAATAACAGTGTAGTAGGTGGGAAAATAAAAACCGACTCATATGCAGCTTATGCATCTCATTTGAGTTCGTTTAACAGCGCAATGGGAGGGCTAGCGGCCATCAGCCCGACAAATGAACCAGATTATAAGGTGTCGTATGAATCGATGGAATTAACCGCTTCGGAAGTGGCTGACTTCGTAGCCGCACAGGGAAGCAATTGCGGCGCTCCGATTATGGCTCCGGAACCTTTCGCGATGAACCAAACTTACATTAATACCTACCTGAGTAATGCGACTGCAAAGTCGAAGACAAGTTATGTTTGCGGTCATATTTATGGTAAAACCCCTTATAATTTAGGAAGCATCGGTAAACCCGTTTGGATGACCGAGCATTATACCAATTCGAGTGTAAGCGGGAATGACTGGGCCAACGCCATGACTGCGGCTAAAGAAATACATGACTGTATGAACGCGGGCTGGAGTGCCTATGTATGGTGGTACATCAGAAGGAGCTACGGACCAATGGCCGAGGATGGCAGTATCCAAAAACTTGGCTATGTTATGGCGCAATATGCAAGATATGTACGTCCGGGATATTCTAAGATTTCATGTACTTCCAACCCAACTGCCGGTGTCTATGTAACCGCATATAAAAGTGGCAGCAAAATGGTAATCGTTGCCATTAACCAAAATTCCGCAATAACTTATCAGCCATTCAGTTACAGTGGGATCACTGTTGCTGGCTTTAACCGCTATATTACCTCGAGCTCATCGAATCTTGCTCCAAGCAGCTTTGCTGTGTCAGGCGGCAGTTTCGGCATTAATCTTCCCGCATCAAGCGTAACTACATTGGTGTCTTACTAAAACAGAGATAAGGCTGCGTCAAATCATGAGCATTCTTTCGAATGCTCATGATTGTCTTAGGCTCTCCCGCCCGGAAACGGTGAGATAGGTGTAGGTGAACAATTTAACATTGAAGATGGCTCTTCATAAGAGGCGTAATAATCAGACCCTTGATTTTTTTTCGCAACGAACTGATATTCAACACTGAAGATGGGTTTGTGTTCTAAACATTTGTACCATCAATTTACAGATTAAGCGCACTCAATCAGCCCTCACCTATCTAACTTGCTTTACTAACAAATTATCAACCACTCAATTATTATGAAAAAAAATTATTTTAAACGTTTAGGAATCACTTTCCTCTCCCTTAACTTAATCTTTGCAGGATGTTCAAAAAAAGAAGCCTCCGAAGAAAGCCTCCCCAACATTTTAAAAGGTACAGCTACTATTAATGCCAGCACTACTCAACAAACAATTGATGGGTTTGGAGGAGCAAGCATTTTGGCATGGCAGGCTGATTTAACAAGTGCCCAGAGAACAAAAGCCTTTTCCGCAACCAATGGCATAGGAATGAGCATACTCCGGGTAATGGTACCTGATAACAGCGCTAATTTTGCGGCCCAAAAGCCTACTATTGATGCGGCCAAAAGTTATGGAGCTAAAGTAATTGCAACAGCCTGGACTGCTCCACCAAGCATGATGGATGGCACTAAATTGAAAACGTCTTCTTATTCTGCTTATGCCGCGCATCTAAAAGCATTCAACACGGCTGTTGGAGGCGTTTATGCGATTAGTCCTACCAATGAACCAAACATTCCAAATACGACCTGGATATCCGCTACGGCGAGTGAGGTTGCAAACTTTGTAGCTCAGGAGGGCAGTAATTGTGGTGCCCCTTTAATGGCCCCGGAGCCTTTTAATATGGATCAAACTTTTATTAATACCTATTTAAGTAATAGTACCGCGAAGTCAAAAACGCTTTTAGTTTGCGGGCATATCTATGGTAAAACCCCATATAACCTTGGTAGTATTGGTAAACGCGTTTGGATGACTGAACATTTTACCAATTCCTCAGTAAGCGGTAATGATTGGCCTAACGCAATGAACGCAGCAAAAGAGATCCATGATTGTATGAATGCGGGATGGTCTGCATATATCTGGTGGTATATCCGCAGGTCTTACGGTCCTATCGATGAAAACGGCAATGTCAGCAAAGTGGGTTACGTAATGACGCACTTTGCAAAATGGGTGCGCCCAGGATACACCAAAATTTCATGTACATCTAACCCAACCCCTGGTGTATATGTAACTGCCTACAAAAGCGGATCGAAACTAGTGATCGTTATTGTAAACCAGAATTCGGCTGTTACTTATCAGCCTTTCAGCTATAGTGGTATATCTGTAACAGGATTCAACCGCTATTATACTACAAGTTCCTCTAGCCTTGTTCACAACAGCTTTAGTGTTTCGGGAGACAGTTTCGGAATTAACCTGGCAGCATCCAGCGTTACAACACTGGTATCGTATTAATAAATGGGGTGTCTAAAATTTGCTCTCGTTCTGTTGAACCTGTCGAAAGGTTGTTGTTGCAATTCAAAAAGACTTCGACAGGCGCATTCTAAACCCGTTTGATCCAGCGAATTTTTAGGCACCCTTTTTTTAATTTAAAACACGGATAAAATTTAGGCAAAAAAATACTCGCGAAGATTGTTGTGCAAGATCTATCCACATCCAGTTCACAATAAACTACCAATCACAAAAATATGAAGACTCAAGTTTTGCAACTCATTAAAGTTGCCTTTATATTCTCGATTTTAGCATTCACTTTAAGCGGCTGCACAAAGAAAACAGCCACTCAGGCCAATTCTGACGAACCCATCTTAAAAGCACTTCCAAATCCTACCTGGCGGGTGGATGCAAGATGCTTCCTTGACGGACCAACCGGTTCATTTGATGATATTGCAGTGAAAGACCCCTCAATTATTTATTCCGGAGGTTTCTACCACCTCTTTTACACAGGACGTACAAGCGTCTGGTCTTTAGGCTATGCAAAGGCTTCCTCAATTGCGGGCCTTAAAACAGCAGCTCATACAAAGCTAAGCAGTATAGGCAGCGGCGGCGGTTTAGCTGCTCCGCAAATATTTTGGTTTCCGGTAAAAGGAAAATGGTTTTTAATATACCAAAATGGAAGGACGGCCAGTTTTTCGACCAACACCGATGTGGGTAATCCGGCGGGATGGACCCCTGTTAGATCTATGGGATTTTCAGATGGCATCGATTTTTGGTGTATTTCTGATGGTTCTTATGTCTATTGTTTTTACTCAGCGGCCGATGGAACACGTACAATTAAGAGACGGCGAACAACCATTACAAATTTTCCATACAATTGGGAAGCACCCACTGTATGTGCTACTGAAACTTTAGAAGGAGTGCATGTTTATAAAAACAAAGCGGATGGAAAATATTACATGATGGTTGAAGACATCAACAGGTATCAAGAATTATGGACGGCAACCACCCTGGGTGGCACCTGGACAAAAGTTTCTGAGCAATGGGCAGCAGGCAATGACCTCATCTTTAATGCAGAGCACTGGACCGACCAGGTTTCGCACGGTGAAATTGTTCGTTCAGGAACAACTGAACGTTTGGAAATCGACAATATTGACCACTGCCAGGTTTTGATTCAGGGCGTATTGAACGGCAACTATGGAGATTATGGCAGCATCCCTTATGATCTTGGGCTGATGCGAAACTACTAAGATTCGTGGCTTGACTCCAGGCCTCGATAAGTATTCTGGATTAATCGCAGTTCAGCTGAACTGCAGTTAATCCAGAATAGACAGCAAAAAGATGAGTCGTCATTTTAAACTTATATCTCAAACAATCACAATATGAATAAATTTTTACGATGTGTTATTGCTCTGGCAATCTCTATGCTCTATTATCATGGAGCATCCGCCCAAACAGAAATTATTTATGATTTCAATTCAGCACAGCCTTTAAATGGCATAGAACCATTATCGGGAACGGTCGAAGTCGTGTCTCTTACAACGCTCACAGACAATGGGGTATCAAACAACACCCCCTTGCTTCGGCCAAAAACAGTGGGTTCTCCGAATGCCACAGGCGTCACAAATCTAACCTCTTTTCCAGTTAGTTCTGACTATAATATAACCTGGAAAGAATATGTAACACAGGGTAATACCGGCTATAAAAAGGGTTTTCTGTTACGAGCAGGCGGAACCGGCGGGTATACCACCGGGATAAAACGTGGTTATTATTTCATGGTACAGAATAATTCGACCACAGGTTCGGTTAATTTCAGGATAATGAATTCCTCTGCTTCCGGTATCGCAGATGTAAAAAATAGCGGCGCCGTAACTATACCCAGTTTCGGGGTTAACAAGGCTTGTTGGTTTCGGGCTTCAGTTACAGGCAATGTGCTTAAATTTGAGTACTCTATGGATGGAGTAACCTTTACTACCGGAACAAGCTATACCGATGCTGCAAATTTGTATTCTTCCGGAGAAACCCAACTGGTTTATGGTATAGGAAGCGGTTCAGGACAATATTGCTACGACGATATAAAATTTAAATCAACTGTTAAAGGAAACTCAACCATCACCATAAGCGGAGCTGCAAGTTATCCTTACAACGGTATGCCGCAAGGACCGACGGCTACAGTTACAGGATCAACCGGTGCTATTACTTATAGTTATACTGGCACTGGAGCAAGTTCATACGGACCCTCATCAAAACCTCCCATTATTGCGGGCACTTATCAGGTTGTGGCCACGGTTGCTGGGGATGGAAATTACAACGGAGCAGTGTCAAGTCCTTTCGCATTTAGTATTATCAGTAATCCGGAAATGCCCGTAGCTACGATGAGACGACCACTCTCACCTACCCGCCCAATGTTCTTAGTTCACGCGGATGTTTGGGCTCATCAGCCGCAGCAGGTTATTGATTTAATCCCCTTAGATATACGTCCCTTTGTGGTTATCAATCTGTCTATGTCGACTAGCATTCTCGGTCAGCGTGGCTATGACTGTGCAGAATCATGGTTAAATACCTGTGCGCAAAATGGTATTTGGGCGATGGTTCAGCCAAGTAGTGGCATCCAGAATTCTTTTGCTGCCGATACGGCCCTGAGCGCCTACGAGTCTCTTTATAAAAAATACCCCAATTTTATCGGGTATAATTTCTGTGAACAGTCATGGGGATTTGATGCTAGCACCTTCCAGTCGAGACTGAATTTATTTAGCAATTTGCTTGAGTTAGGTCACAAATATGGAGGATACCTTTATGTAAACGATTGTTTTTCTGTATCTGGCGCAGGTGTTAATACTATAGCGAAATTCAAAGCCAATGCGGATTTCGCCAACGCCACGAAAGTGTATAAAGATCATATGATCTACGGCAATAAGTTCACTAATTCATGGGCTTATTATGATAACGAAAGCGGTGCTTTGGGTGCATTTTTATCGGGCCATGCAGGTAATTATGCTATCCGGTATGATATGTACTCCTGGGGATGGTCGGGCAGAGGACAAGTATTTGGACCCGAAGTAGCTAACGACAAGAATACCGACGGCAACAGAACGCTTTTTGGATGTCCTGAGGCGGTTATGGGAGTACCAATCGTGGAACATATGATGCTGACAGGTGCTACGGTTATTGACGGGCCAGAGGTTCCCTGGATGTCAACGCTGTTCGGTTCTTACCGGCTGCCGGCTTTTAACAATATGATAGCTGATATCTTTCGAAAAGTGCAGGATGGAACCATCCGTATTCCTACCGTAAACGAGGTAGCCGCCCGAACCAAAGTAGTATTTGTGAACGACGTGGATTTTAATACAACAGATTCACTTTTCTCGGGTCTGTATGCTATGGATGGAGCATTAAAGAATAACAGAACCTGGTTTAAAAAATCGGGGCGGTATGCTACGATCCCTCAATTGTATTCTGGAGGGGATTATGAAACTTCCTTATTTTCAGGAGCTACAATTGTTAAAAAATCGCAATACAAAACACGCTGGCCCAATGAACAAAAAAAGATAGATGAATTTAATAGCCTTTATGCGGCGGAATACACCGGCGACATGTCTGTCAGCAGGATGAATAATAGCTGGTATACCTATAATCCCTGGATTAATAAGGACATTGTAACCACTGCTTCCATTCCTCTCAAATATAATACCTGCGACAGTATTGCCTTGTCTTATCCGGCACACACTTTTAGTGTTATAAACGAATCTTCTAATAAGCTTCAGGTATATCTTAATAACTACCGGACAGACAAAAACCAACTCTGGACGGAATATCCTAATGATTTCTCATGGTTCACATTGCAAAACACTATCCTCCCACAATTCGCTATCAATCCTACTGATGGAACACTCCGCACCAGCGTTATCAAGATATATGGCAGCACAAATACGCCTACTTATACGCTTACTGACCGCGGAAGCCACAAAGCCAGCACCGCAAGTACAGCCTGGGTGGATGGAGTTTATACAATAAGCATAACACATAACGGGCCGGTAGATTTAAGCATTGATTGCGCTGGTACCGCTACCGATCGTGAAACTGCCCCAACCTCTCCAGGTTCAATTCCACCAGTTCAGCCCATAGCTTATATGGGAGAAAAGCAATATGAAGCCGAAGGTGCAATCATAACTGCCCCTGCGGTGGTGAGTAATAGTCCTAAGAGATATCATGGCACCGGATTCGTTCGGTTTTCGAGTACAACTTCCTCGGCTTCATCTGTTAAGTTCAACGTGCTGAATATCGACTCAGCCGGAACCTATGCCTTACAAATGAGGTACTCAACGCCACAGGGGAACGTTAACAAGGTTGACATATTGGTAAACGGTGCCAAAATAAGCACCCCCACTTTCCCCGCTACTGTCAACGACAGTACATGGGTGCTTTATACACAAAAAGTAACCCTAGTTGCAGGTACCGGCAATACAATTGAGCTTAAAGCCAATGCTCCGGGAGCAGTTATCAATTTTGATAAGATATACCTATCCAAGAAATCTTTTCCATTTTCGTTTGTGACCGTTGATGCAGTTCAAAAAAACAGTTCTCAAGTTCAGGTAGATTGGAGGGTAACTGAAGAGCAAAACCTGCTGAGGTATGAAGTTTTTAAGAGTACGGATGGAATTAATTTCAGTAGCATTTACACGGCCGATGCAAAAAATACAGAAGACAGCTATTACGTTAACCTTGATAATGCACCAAATGCAGGCACGAATTTTTATAAGATTAAAGCTATTAATATAAATGGATTAGAGACATATAGCAATGTTGTACAGGCTACTCTAAAGACAGCTGTGCGGGTGCAGGCCGAGTCTGGCGATTCAGGTTCGGATTGGGAAACAAAGTCGGCAGGAGATGTATTATACGTAACTCCAAAAACGGATGTACTAAACGCCGCCTACCCTGGCAATGCTTCCAAAATTATCACCTACAATATCAACTTCGAAAAGCCTGGCTCTTATGATTTATATGCTAAAATTTGGGTAGGACCGGGAAATTTCAACGATGACAGTTATTATTATGGTAAAGCCTTTGGCATAAAAAACCCTTCAGCAGATAACAATGAATGGATTACCTGCAACGGACTGGCTGGGGTAGGTTATACTGCACAAAACGATGTTGTTGGAAATGCCGGTACCGTTGGTTCCGGTCAGTGGAAATGGATTAATGTTTCAAAATTCAACGGAGGAGAGGCACCTGTATCATTCAATGTACCGCAGGATGCACTAACTCAAACCTTTCAAATAGGAAGCCGGGAGAATGGCCTGCAGTTAGATAAATTCGTGTTCGGTTCTTCAAGCCAGAGTTTTACTGTAAAAGAATTGGACAGTTTGAGCCGCCCTAATCAGCCCCCTGTTATTGCTTCTTCACAATCGTTTAACATCAGCGAAAGCGCAAATCCTGGTGCCGTTGTAGGTATCGTATCTGCCAGCGACGCCGATGCAGGCACTATATTGACAAAGTGGCAAATTACCGGAGGGACAGGTCTGGCTGCATTTACTATTGATTCTATTAATGGTTCTATCAAAGTTGCCGAGGCTGCGGTTCTGGATTTTGAAAGCAGTACCTCCTACTCATTGATAGTCAAGGTTAGCGATGGTTTATCAGACAGCAAGGAGGATACGGTTACGATCAACATCCTAAATGAAAACGACAATACACCAGTAATCACTTCTCACACTTATACCATTAGTGAAAATGTATCTAGTCAAACTGTATTGTTCCAGGCAAGCGCCACCGATGCCGACGACACTAATCAATCGGGCTACACAAAACTCGCCTGGCAGATAAGCGGAGGCTCCGGAGCATCTGTTTTTGCAATAGACTCTTTAGGAGCTGTTCGACTAGTAGAAGGTGCAGCCGTCGATTTCGAACTTGTTACCTCATATACCATCAAGGTTAAAGTAAATGATGGAAAAAATGAAAGCACTGAAGAAAGTCTGACGATCAATTTGAGCAATGAGAATGACAACGCGCCTGTGATTACCGGGCCTCAGAGTTTTGCTATTGATGGCGGATCATCTAATGTAATTGGAAAACTGGAAACAAGTGATAAAGATGACACCAACCAGCCGGGCTTCAGCACGATTCAGGACTGGACCATTAGCGGAGGAACTGGAATGAGCGTGTTCGCTATCGATCCAGCCACTGGGCTAATTACCATTGCTCAGCCCGAACGGATTGATTTCAATGCCAGCTCTTACTCACTGCAGGTGCAAGTAAGTGACGGTTTGCATGTGAGTGAATCAGAAACAATTAATATCACTATTGCTGATAAAATCAAGGTTTGCCACAAGGGAGAATTGGTTAACATCTCGAAAAATGCTGTGTCTGCCCATATTAAACATGGTTGTACGATAGGTTTCTGCGGCAACGCACCGGCTTTCGTGAGCAATGTTAGCAATGTGTTGGATATTTCAGGGAGTCCTCAGTCAATCATTACTGTCTATCCTAATCCAGCGCATGACCGCTTGTATGTAGATCTTGGTTCTGAAACAAAAAATGTGCGGCAGGTAGTGATTATCAATTCCATCGGTCAAACAGTTTTGAAGCAAACTATCAAGGGTGAGAGTTCAGTTTCATTTTATTTAGACCCTTTGAAAGCAGGACTCTATATGGTGAAAATCATTGGAGACGAGGTAAAGACGTTTAAAGTTTTGAAACAGTAATCATTTCAAATTAAAAGAAAACAAGGCTGTCGGATGTACTTCTGACAGCCTTTGTCATAAATTTACCTTCACCTTAAAAATCGGTCGCGTGGAAAAAAAACCGTCGACGATATCTGATTATAAAAGGAAGAATAGGACTATTGATATGTGAAATAAGCAAAGATTGATAAGAATGATGCAGCTATTACTATTTTGAATTTTCACTTGCAGGCAGCCCGAACTTATGGAGCTGCCTAGAGTTGACCAGGTTTTGAAGATTATTTAACGCCGGAGACACCTCTCGCTACTCATCCGTCCTGAAAGGCGATGCGGGCAATTTCTCCGCATTATACAAATTAGCACCAAAAGGATTATCTGCCCATGCATAGCGAACATATTTCGGCTCCGCTACACCTTCGGCCCATACAACAACTTTATCACCATCAATTTTAGCTTTCGCCCATACAAATTTCTTATCTGCTCCGGCAATGGCAAATTGCGATAATTCCTCATTGTCAATTGCAATCAGTCCGTTCCCTACGTGATCGAAACTCAGGATAATTTTATTGCCCGAAATCTCAGACGACCGGTAGATAGGCCCCGAAAACACCAGACCTTTTTCCTTATATGCCAATGCCCGGGCGGCGAGGGCCAGTCGCTCTCCGACATCTTTTTTATTATCCGGATGAATATCGTTCCACTCGCCCAAATCAATTGTTACAGCCATACCGGTATTAGGTACCGATAAAGTCTTCAATGCTGCTTCGCGAAGCAATGGCCAGCTACCTTCGGAAGGAAGATAATTAACATCTCCGAAATTGGGTAGCTGCACGTAAAGAAACGGAAGTGCGGGATTAGCAAATTTCGCACGGTAATCTTTTATCAAAGCAGGAAGTAGCTTTCGATACTCCACAGCATTTCCAGAATTACTCTCTCCCTGGTACCATAAGGCTCCTTTTATGGCGAAATTTGACGCAGGGGCTATCATGGCGTTAAACAGCGCTGTTGGTTGGCTTTGAGCAACAATTGCATTAACTCCAGGTCTTGTTTGGATTGGGTAAACCTCGCCCACTTTATAGTCCCAGTATCCTGTCAGGCTGATCGTTTCTCCGTTAGCTTGCAGAAAATATGGCTTGTCGGGAACAAATCCTCCTTTACCCGAGCTGTTCTGTACCCGAACAACAATGATGTTCTTTCCCGGCTTTAACAGATCCGCATTAATCGTATATCTCCTTTGCGGATATTGGTAGCTGGTTTGGCCAACTTGCTTACCGTTAATGTACAAAATATCGGCGTCTACTATCCTTCCCAGAAATATCCGGGCCGGCACGCCGGTCATCGATGTGGGAATATCCACTTCTCTGCGATACCAAACCACCCCATTTAAATCTTTTATTCCCTGATCTTCCCAATATCCCGGAACGCTGATCCGTTGCCAGCCTTTCGGGACATATTGGCTCTCGTACCATTTCACAGCTCCGATCAGTCCCTTGTCGTTGTTAGCGCGATTTTGATTCTGACTCAACGACGCTTTGCGGTTAATGTCATTAACATATGCCGTGTCTTTGTTCTTTATTACCTCCGCTAAAATAGCCGGAAAGTCTTTCAAGCCCTCTTCACTGGTCCAGGCTTCAATCCGGGTCCCGCCGACACTGGCATTGATGATCCCGATAGGAACGTGTTGTTTTTCATAAATTTTACGAGCAAAAAAATATGCGACGGCAGAGAAATCCCTTACGTTCGTCGGATTTGCCCACTTCCAGCTGCCACTGGCAAAATCAGCTTCGGGTCCACCCAAACTTGCCTTTGTGGCAATCCAGAATTGCCGTATTTCAGGATAATTGGCTTTTTCTATATCAGTCGCATAAGTAATGTTATGTAGTGCCATCTGGTGAACCATATTAGATTGCCCGGCGCATAACCAAACGTCTCCAATTAGAACATCATTTAGTTTTATCGTATTCTTGCCTTTTATTTGCATGATATACGGGCCGCCTGCTTTCATCGCGGGAAGAAAAGTATTCCATTCACCTTTGGTATTTGCTATAGCCTGCGCAGCTTTTCCGTTGAAGTGGATATTAATTTTTTCATTAGGAGAAGCCCAACCCCAGATTTTCAACTTTACATCTCTCTGCAATACCATACTGTCGCGAATCAACCGCGGAAGGATAACTTGAGAAAAGGCTGGCTGGATTAAGAAAAAACACAGAAAAAAAATGAAAGGCAATTTACTCCGGCTCATATATAGTTGACATTACATTATAAGGTTAAAAGATCGAATTCATGCGGTGAATTAAACTAATTTAAAGGAGGAACCCTACTTCTTAAGATTCGCTAATATTCACAATACAGAATTAAACAAACATAGGAAGTGTAGACAGAATTCACTGCGTTAATTGACTGAGAATATGCAATAAATGTCTAAAATATTTGCATTCAAATCAGTTCCTCTAAGCAATCATAAGCAACTTACTTTAGATTCAGGATCCAGAGACAGGTCGTGAAAATCTAAAAATCGTGGATTTTGACATCTTCAAGGGGGATTTCCAGCCGATGTGCATTTACATGATGACTAAGTTTCGCAGCAGGTAAAATATCCTAACATATCTTGACGTTAAACATTTGTTCCATCAAATTGTCGATTTCAACTACTCCATCATCTTGCATTCATCTAATATTGTTTAAATAACCAACGTTGGCATAACCTTAAGAGATTCAGCTTTTGCACTTAAAAAAATGACCGGTTCCTTCCTGTTTGAATCCGGAAAAGAACTGATTAATTGACGGTTGTTACCCGTTGATGGCTGAGGCGTATCTCCCAGGAAACCAAAATATCCATTCACTATAAACCAGAAGTATATGCAAAGATCCGGGAGCTAGAACTTATCAAAGTAAAGTCCATTTGATGGGCTTCACAATTTCAATCCATCGACAGAATAATATCAATTAACCAATCTAACAAATTCATGCAAAACTTGAAACCTATTAAATATTGGAAAACTATACTGATCGCAGTATCGGTAAATTTATTTTCCTTAGCTCTTTTTGCACAAACCATCACTGTCCGCGGCAAGGTGGTTGACGAAACAGGGGAAGCCTTAATTGGCGCAACAGTAAAAGTTCGGGGGACAAGCACCGGAGCTACCACGAATATAAATGGTGACTTTGTGTTGAATGTCTCTCCAAACGCCCGAAAAATCGTTATCTCTTTTCTGGGATATACTGAAGTCGAAAAATCAATTACCGGCGAGTCATCTAACCTGGGTACGATTACGCTAAAGCCAGATACTAAATCTCTTGAAGAGGTTGTTGTTGTGGGCTATGGAACTCAGAGAAAAGAAGCTGTGACAGGTTCCGTTGCTTCGATTAGTGGAGATGCCTTAAGGGATGTGCCGGCCGCCAATATAACACAAGCGTTGCAGGGTCGCTTACCAGGAGTAGAGCTCTCACAAACATCGACCAGCCCGGGAGCCACAATGCAAATCCGTGTTCGTGGTACCAGGTCGCTCTCTGCCGAAAACAATCCATTAGTAGTGCTCGACGGGATTCCTTTCCCGGGGAACATAGGTGATCTCAACCCCAACGACATCAAAAGTATTGACGTTCTTAAGGATGCTTCTGCCACCGCCATTTACGGTTCGCGAGGCGCCAACGGCGTTATTTTGGTTACAACCAACAGAGGGCAGCGCGGAGTAGCGCCAAAAATATCTTACAATAGTTATTATGGTAAGCAAACTATCTTCGCTAAATATCCGATGATGAACGGAGATGAACTCCTGGCACTGCGCAAGGCAGCCGGTTTATACTCCACTAACGGTCAGGATGAAGCAGAGGGCATAAATACCGACTGGCAGGACTTGTTTTTCAAAGATGGAGCCGTAACCGACCATAACATTGGCATGAATGGCGGCACTGAAACAGGTAGTTATAACTTTGGATTGGGCTACTACCAAAATCAAGGAGTGATTCCAACGCAGCAATATCAGCGTTTTTCATTGCGCGGCTCGCTTGATCAGCAGGTAGGTAAACTATTCCGTGTAGGATTCACTACAAACAACAACTACAATATGAGCCAGGGCAACCAGGTGGGAGTAGGAAATATCATCGGTCTGTCGCCCGCTGCAAACCCTTATAATGCGGATGGCACATTAAGGAGAACGGTACGTCAGACTATTGATGAAAATTATGTGGTGACAAGAGATGTAGTAGAAAGTTTAAAGGATAGATGGTTAAACGAAAATAAAGTGTATGCAACCTACAATTCTCTTTATGGTGAAGTACGGATACCTTGGGTTGAGGGCTTGAAGTACCGTGTTAACCTTGGATTAGATCTAATACAGAACAACGGTGGAAACTACACCGGAACCGGAGTAAACCATATTAATCTGTTAAATTCTTCAAGTGCGAGTACCAGCACTTCACAAACCAATCATTATGCGGTTGAAAATTTGCTTACTTACGACCGCATCATAGCTCAAAAGCATAATTTCAATGTCGTAGCCCTATACTCTGCCGAGCAAAACAAATACATAAGATCCAGCATGTCAGCAAAGGACATACCTGCTGATGCTTTTCAATACTACAATCTTGGCCAGGCTACCGGCGAAAAAGCCATTGATCCTAACGGCCAGGACTACCAGTTGAGTGGCTTAATGTCATGGATGGGACGTGTAATGTATTCCTACGACAACCGTTACATGCTGAGTGCCACCCTACGATCGGATGCCTCATCAAGGCTGGCTAAGGGACATCAGTGGCATACCTATCCTGCGGTATCAGTAGGATGGAACATCGCCAATGAATCGTTCATGAAAGGATTAAGCCAGATTAACCTGTTGAAGTTACGCGTGGGTTACGGCCAAACCTCTAATCAATCTGTTGGGGTGTATGCTACTCTGGGCAGATTAACCACCAGGCCTTATAACTTTGGACCTGATAGCTATGCTGTAGGAGCATTTGTATCTCAACTGCCTAATCCTGCTTTAGGATGGGAATATTCTGCTACTCAGAATTATGCTCTGGATTTTGGTCTGTTCAATAACCGCCTGACCGGTACGGTCGAGCACTATATAACGGATACAAAAGACATTCTGCTAGGCCTTGGTTTGCCCCCTACATCCGGGGTTAGTGGCTTCACTACAAATATTGGAGAAACCCAAAATAAAGGATGGGAATTCAGTCTTAACGGTACCATAATAGATCGCAATGGCTTTACATGGGACGCCGGCTTTAACCTTTATACAAACCGAAACAAACTCGTAGCCCTGGCTGACGGATCTCCTCAGGATATCGGAAACGGTTGGTTTGTGGGTCATAACATAAATGCCATCTATGATTACGAGTATGTAGGAATATGGCAAGAGGGAGAAGCAAATTTAAAAGTTTTGGAACCTGGGTCAGGTTCGGGCCCTGGCATGATTAAGGTGAAATATACTGGCGAATATGATGCCAATGGGGTACCAACCAGAGCAATAGGTCCTTCGGACCGTCAAATAATGGATGTAGATCCCGACTTTCAAGGCGGTTTCAATACCCGCGTAGCGTATAAAAGGTTTGATCTGAGCACCGTTGCCTCCTTTAGAAGTGGTGGTATCCTGCTAAGTCAACTTTATGGGTCCGGAGGGTACCTCAATTTGGAGGGCGGACGCGGAAACAATGTCAAAATTGATTACTGGACTCCCACAAATACTGGTGCCAGGTATCCAAGTCCTTCTGCTCTGCGAAGCGGCGACAATCCAAAATATCAAAGCACCATGGGTTATTTTAACTCATCGTTCCTCAAGATACGCACCATCACACTTGGCTATGACTTTACACCCTTGATTAAAAAATCTGGTGTTAACCTGAAGATGAATTTAACTGCGCAAAACCCGTTCGTGATGTTCTCGCCTTACCATAAAGAATCTGGCATGGCCCCTGAAACCAGCTCGTACGGAAACGAAAATGCGGCAGTAGCATTATCTTCTAACCTCCGACGCATTTTGACAGCGGGAATTACCACCCCTTCGACACGCAATTACGTGATCGGACTTAATTTGACATTTTAAATCAATCAGTATGAAACATATACAAGTAAGAACTTTTATTGCGTCAGCACTTCTTATGCTGTTCTCCGCTGGATGCTCAAAGATTCTGGATGAACAGCCGCGTTCAATTTATGAACCCGGATTTTTTAAAACTGAGTCGGGTGTTAGAGCCGGAATAACATCATTATACTCTCATTTACGATACATCTACGGTAACGGCTATTACAATAACACCTGCGAAGTTGGAACCGATGAAGCCACCTGGGGAGAATCGGCAGATGGAAACTTCAAAGTTATGGATGCGTCGGGTCAGGGAAACATTGATGCTACCAGCAGCCGTTCAGATATAATTTGGGGCTTGGGTTTTTCGACAATTAACACCGCCAGCGGTATAATTGAAAATGCTGCTGCGGTGGGAACCATCCCGGCTTCACTAGTTGCCGAAGCTCGATTCTTCAGAGCATTCGATTACTTCCTGCTGGTACAAACTTTCGGCGGAGTGTCCCTGGATTTAGGCTCAGGGGAGTTGAAATTTAATACATCAACCGTTAGAACCTCTGTACGCAACACGGTACCCGAAGTGTATACCAAAGCTATATTTCCTGATTTGTTAACGGCCATAAACGATCTACCGGCTGCCCCGCGTGTTACAGGCGGTGTAACAAAAACGGCTGCCCGGCTGTATTTGGCAAAGGCTTACCTTACTTACGGATGGTGGCTGCAAAACCCGAATAATGTTCCTACTTATCCGGCAGCTGCGAGAACTGACCCTGATGGCCATGATGCCCAGTGGTATTTTCAGCAGGCTTATGATGTAGCAATATCCGGTATTGAAAATGCAGGCACTACCTTTGTTTTACAGCCAACCTACTATGACATTCACGTGGCTACTAAAGACCGAAACAAGGAAATACTGTTATTCGCTGACCATACTGAGAAAAACGAACTATATAATGGAGCTATCACTAACGGCTTTGGGAATGCAGACGCTCCCGGCAACTTTGCAGGCTGGTTTTTTACCTGGAATTACACCAATATCAGAAGTAGCAGCTCAAACACGGCTTGGGTTCCGGTAAGCTCTGTTCAACGTGAGGCTGATCAAAAGTTGGGTCGCCCATGGGTTCGTATGTGCCCGACTATTGGGGTAATTAAAAATACGTTTGCCGACAAAATCAACGATTCTCGTTACGACGGTACTTTCACAACTGTTTACCGTGGAAATTGGCCCAAAGGAGGTCTTCCTAATCCTGTTTTATATAACGCAAATTATTTGCCAATTACCCCCGGTGTCGACCCGGTTTTAACTTTCCTTAATGATGATCCTTTGACACCGATCAACTATTCTAACACAACCTTTAAAAGTAACGTAGGTGCAGGTGTATTACCCGGAAGAGCCGACTTCGTTGTAGGGCCAGACGGCATAAGCAGAAGAATATATCCTGGATTATGGAAAGTAGGACCGTACCGCACAGACAATAACGGTACATTAGGACAACCCAATGTTACCACTACCCGTCCGTATAACGTTGCCAAATTTTCGGAGCTCTACTTTATTGCTGCAGAAGCCGCTGTTAAAGGTGCAGCCACACAAGCTGGTAAAAGTGCACGGGAGCTTATTAATGTTATCCGCGCCCGCGCCGGAAAGTGGAGTTTTGATAACAATGGCAATACCGCAAAAGTAGCAGACAATAGTGCCATTATGGTAGCCGCCACGCCTGCTACTATTACCATCGACTATATTCTGGCAGAACGTTCTCGTGAGTATTTCGGTGAAGGTTATCGATGGAACGACTTGGTACGTACACAAAAATGGGAAGAGTTAGCTGGAACTTACCAGATTTGTGGACCAGGACTGAACGACCATACGAAAGTAACTGTAACACGTAACATTCAAAAATATCTATATCTACGTCCGATTCCGCAAGGCCAGCTTGATGCCATGCAAATGAGCGCAGAAGAAAAGGCTAAATATCAAAACCCAGGATATCAATAGTATAATAATGATTAATCAGATAAGGCTGCTCAATATGAGCAGCCTTATCTTTTATAAAAACACGAACCCGTTTTCGATATATTGTGTCATGCACAAAGGCACCTTCTGAACTAAACTACCACTCTACAATAACACAATCATTCATCCTTATCCTTATCTTCCAATCCTTTTTTGAAATAATTTTCAAATCTATATTCTCTTAAGCCACCCTCCTTTGCAACCAAGACTGCTTAAGCTTTTGCTTATGGCTGTATATCATTTGCAGATGTTGCATACAGGCCTATCAAACT
>CBFGOI010000093.1:0-18885 GCA_965650335.1 uncultured Pedobacter sp.
CGACACCAGAACTTTCAAGCTTTGTTTCGCCATAAAAACCAATCCAAAAACCGGCTTATTTGGCTCGGTGATCATCAGAAAGAGGGCACTTGCAGATAATGTAGACACTTCGGAAATTTTCGACATCCTGCATACTCGCGATTTCAACCCAAATTCGAAAGATTTCATCACTTATCAAACTGGGGTAAATCTAGAAGAACTTCCATCAACCCTGGTGCTGCTATGCGATTATTTCTATGATATTCAAACCAGTGGCAGCATGTTTTCGCCCATTGAATGGGATGTAAAACAGGACGAAAGCGAAATCGAAGCTCCGGTTTTTGTTCATCAATGTAAACACTGCCTAACCGTATATAACCAGGAATATGGAGATAGCTTAAATAAAATAGAAGCCGGAACGCCCTTCAATGAATTGCCTGAAACATATTGCTGTCAGATGTGTGAGGCTCCAAAATCTGAGTTTATCGAGGTTGATAAAAAAACATTGATAGAATTTAACTGATTTTAAGCCAGGTTATTAATAGAGTTTTAACTAATCGTGTGGCAAAAGCAACCTTATTATCGCCATAATGTTCGTATCAAACGGAAAAGTGCCTTCATCCTTTTTACGTAGACACGAAAAACCATCAAAAGAATTTATCTAAGTTTGTAAAAATGGATATCACTATACTTCTTGCGCTTTCTCTCTTTATCGTAGGCTTTCTGTACGCCTCAGTAGGTCATGGCGGGGCGAGCGGGTATTTGGCAGTACTATCCATCTTTGCCATCCCCGTTGTCAACTACAAACCCGTTATTTTAATTTTAAATATACTCGTTGCAGGAATAGGATTCATACAGTTCACGAGAGCGGGCTTTTTTAAATGGAAACTCTGCTGGCCATTTTTAATCAGTTCTTTACCGGCTGCCTATATTGGTTCACAAATGACGTTAAAGGGCGACGTTTATAATTTCATATTGGGTTTAGCGTTAATTATTCCTGTTGTACGCTTGCTTGGATTAATTCCCGGCGAAAAAAACCAAACAAAGGAAGTATCCATTCCTCTGGCCCTGGTTTTTGGCTTAATCATGGGCTTGCTTGCTGGTATGCTTAGTATCGGAGGAGGAATTTTCCTTAGTCCTTTACTTATTATCCTGGCTTGGGCAAATGCAAAAGAAGCTGCGGCAGCTTCGGCTCTGTTTATAGTTTTAAATTCTATGTCCGGGTTATTAGGAAACACTTCCGATATTAATTTGGGAAGCGAATCATTCGTTTGGTTCTTTTCGGCTTTAGCCGGAGGAATAGCAGGTTCCTATTTCGGCAGCAGACATTTTGCAGTGCAAACAGTTAAATATTTATTAAGTGCTGTTTTAGCAATTGCTTCCTGTAAGCTGATATTTTTTATGTAATGATTGAAGTTAGAGATTCATACGGACGAACATTTAAAACACTCCGGGTTAGCTTGATTAACACCTGCAATCTGGGTTGTGTATATTGTACGTTCGGTAATGATGAACAAAAGGAAAACTATAAATCATCAAAAGAAAAAGCACTTACGCCGGACGAACTGAGCCATTCTATCAATCATCTACATCAAGTCCTCAATCTCGATACTATCCGGTTTACGGGTGGCGAACCTTTGTTGTATAAAGAACTTCCGGAACTGGTAAAATCAGTGAAAGGAACAGGGATAAGCAAACTGAAAATCACGACCAACGGTTTGCTTTTAGAAGGCTTGGCAGCTAAACTTAAAGACGCCGGTATTACAGAACTAAATGTATCATTAGATGCATTTGATGAAGATGTTTTTTACAAAATGAGCCGTCGTAGTGGCATCAACAGAACATTTAATGGTATTGATGCTGCAATAAAAGCAGGAATAAAAGTCAAGATCAACAGCGTGATAATGAAAGGATTAAATGATTCGCAAATCATTCCTTTGCTAAACTACGCCTTTGATAAAGGTCTCACTATCCGGTTTCTCGAAATTATGGCAATGGGACATTTATACGGCAATGCCGACAAACACTTCTTCTCTCAGGAAGAAATACTTTCGGTGATCAGCAGACATTATAACTTTTCGCGTTTAACAAGAATACACTCCTCGACGGCTAATTATTGGCAAACGGATGAAGGACATACGTTTGGCATCGTAGCAAACGAAAGTGAGCCTTTTTGCGGCGACTGTAATCGCTTACGCCTGGATTCTTATGGAAATATTTATGGTTGCCTGAGTAGTAATCATCCAATTTCTATTAAAAACGTTAACAACGAAGAACTGGTAAACCTCTTAGAACAAGCTTTAAAGCAAAAACAAGCGCTCAGATTTGCCGGAAGCGAGCTGAGCATGATGCATATTGGAGGATAAGATTAATGTGCAGATGGAAATTGATGTGCAGATGCGCAAATGGAGAATGTGCAAATGTGCAAATGTGCAAATGGAGAATGTGCAAATGGAATGCGAAGCTTTATAAATTAGTATTGTGCAAATGAAAATTGATGTGCAGATGTGCAAATGGAATGCGAAAGGTTATAAATTATTGAAAGAGCTCTTAGTCTAGGCCAACTACTAATACTAGATACTTTATACTAGATACTTTATACTAGATACTTTATACTAGATACTTATATATGAAAATCCAGGTTTACGCCATATTAAAAGATTATTTCGAAAAGGAATTTACACTTCCTCAATCTTTCAATGATATAAATGAGCTAAAGAGCTTCTTAATTGATAAGAACCCTAAAGCCGAGAAAGCGTTAAATATCAGTCGCTTTGCGGTAGATAATGAATTTGTTGAAAACGATTATATTCTGAAGAGCAATGACAACATCAGCATTATGCCCCCCAGCAGCGGAGGTTAATTATATCACATCCGAACCCATTGACTTAGCGGGACTTCTTGCTGCTTCACATCACCCGGAAGCCGGTGCAGTTGTATTATTTAGCGGGGATGTAAGAGATAATAATCTCGGCAGAGATGTTTCTTTTCTGGAGTATGAAGCCCAGGAAGCAATGGCGTCTAAGCTCATTTCAGAAATCCTTGAAGAGGCCAGGCAAAAATGGAAGTTAAATATTGCCATCGCTCAACACCGGATCGGCAAGGTTGGCGTTTCTGAAGCGGCTGTAGTTGTAATAACTGCCACTCCGCACCGACGCGAGGCCTATGAAGCGAACCGCCACATTATCGATAGAATAAAACACGAAGTTCCGATATGGAAATGTGAATATTTTGCAGATGGCACCAAGTTATGGGGAGGAAATTGCAATTGCCACGAAATAACGGGCAATCCAAATAAGCATATTTACGAATTTGAAAATCAACAATGAAGCCGATAATCACGATAGAATACTGCCCAAAATGCGGCTGGATGCTTCGCTCGGCTTATTTCGCTCAAGAGTTGTTAACCACATTTTCTGAGGATGTTAAAGGTATTTTGCTGCAGCCCAGTGAAACCAGCGGAACTTTTAAGATAAGCATTGGCGGCACCTTGATTTTTGACCGGGTAAGCGCCGGCGGCTTTCCTGAAATTAAAGAGCTTAAGCAAAAAGTTAGAGATCTGGTAAATCCCGGAAAAAGTTTAGGCCATTCTGATAAAAAATAAAATGGAGAATCTTATTGGTGTAGTTTTATGCGGAGGCCAGAGTAAACGTATGGGGAGTGACAAAGGTCAGCTAAATCTCAACGGCAAACCATGGGCACTGTGTATAGCGGAAAAACTCAAGAACGCTAATCTCCCCGTTGTTATATCTATTAATGAGAGGCAGCAGGAAGCGTATGGAAAAATTTTTCCTGATACTCCTTTAATTGTAGATCAGCTTCCGATAGATGGACCTCTTGATGGGCTTTTAAGCATTCACAAAAACTTCCCCGATAAGGATATACTTTTAATGGCTTGTGATTTGATCGATATGCAGCAAGAAACACTTGTTTCTTTAATCCAATCGTATCAGGAAAACCCATCTTTCGACTATTATGTATATGAGCAACATGGCTTTACCCAACCTTTTTGCGCTATTTATACTGCAAAAGGGCTTTCTCAGGTTTATAAAAGCTTTGAAGAAGATACTCTGAAAAAATACAGTTTACACGACAGGTTTGAATCGGGAAACACTCTCTATATCCCATTGGCAAACGACGAAAGTTTTAAAAACTACAATAAATTATAAGATTCTTTTCTACCAAAATCTAGGGAATGATAATAGCTTCGTTCTGACGAGTATAAGCACTAAAATATCCTAAAGCACCATTGCTGATATTACTCACAGGATTTGCCGGAGTTGTTGATGCCCCTCCCCTGTTTTCATTTTGATCCAGTCCCTGCCAATAACGAAACACCACCGGGTCAATGCACTGCATTTCTATTTCGGCCTTATCTCCGGATTTTGCATTTAAATCGAAATCAAATAGTTCCCTTGTTACCATTCTTCCGTCGGTGAAATTATCCTCAAAAGCAAATATATTTTTGGAGGGCTTACCATTAATGCTTAACAGAAAATGGTAATAGTTTTTTACTTTAGGCGGATCGCCATATAACAGCTGCACGGTTTTTTGCTCTTCGCCTAAAAAAGTACTTACCGATACTCCTATGGAATCAATATTAACCTGATCTGGCATAGTCGAGGATGCTGTAAAAACCTGCCCGTCTGCCTCTACTCTTAATTTATACGTTGTACCGGAGCGACCTGTAAAATTTCTGGCCATGTAAAAACCAGGTCTTCTCTCTCTCAGTGTCATAAGCCGACCACTAGTATTATCAAGTATGGTTACGATTGCTCCTGTTACTTCCGGAAAAATATTCGGCTCGCCAAAAGGTACCGAACGATGTATTCTTACGATCTGTGAATCGGCACGGTTGGTAACAGTTCCTTCGATAACTATAACTGGCGAAGCATTTTTAAGATTCACATCGATGACCTTTTCGCATGATGCAAGCGCAAATCCTATAAATACCAGCATAACCAAAAAGTTTATTTTACTGTGATGCATCATTTTAAAACTTAAAATTCCAGGTTATAGATGGAATAATGCCAAATAAAGCTGTTTGCACAGCCTGTGTTCTCGTAATATCGTCAGGATTATCCTCAAAATCTATGGTATATGCATTGTGCCGGTTATAGGCATTGTAAAAACCAAATGTCCAGCTAGACTGATATTTCTTTCCCGGCTTTCCATCCAGGGTTGCATTGACATCTAAACGATGATAATCCGGCATCCTATATCCATTTCGTTCTGTATAGTAAAACATCGTTTTGCCGTCTATCTGGTACTTCCCGCTGGGAAAAGTAATAGCATTACCAGTGTTATAAACAAAGGTTCCGGAAAGCGTCCAGCGATTGGAAAGCCGATAAATTCCGACCAGCGATAGGTCGTGGGTTCTATCTTGTTTAGACGGGAAATAGCTCCCCTCAGAAATCTCGTCAAATCTTCTTTCAGTTTTGGAAATAGTGTATCCGATCCATCCATTAAAATCTCCGAGGCGTTTTTTTAAAAACAACTCCAGGCCATAAGCCCGGCCATCACCATACAATAACTCAGACTCCACGTTTTCGTTCCCCCTAAGGTTGGCCGCGTTTTTATATTCAATCTGGTTCTGCATTTTCTTGTAATATACTTCGGCAGAAAGCTCGTACTTGTTATTATTAAAATTTTGATAATAACCGAGGGCAACCTGATCAGCGATTTGCGGCTTAATATTATTGCTGCTCATAACCCATAAATCAGTAGGTAAAGCAGCGGTAGAGTTAGATAACAGGTGCAGGTTTTGAGAATTCCGGGTGTAGGATGTTTTTATGGACTTGCTTTCGGAAAGCTGATAACTTGCAGATATACGCGGCTCCGCTACAAAATAGCTTTTAACCACCTTGGCGGCAGAATAACTTTTTGAACTGCTGATTTGTCCGTTTGTATTATAGGTGAAAAATGTTCCTGGCCCGAACAAAGAAAATGAGCTAACTCTTAATCCGTACACGAGATTTAAGTTCTTTATCTTGTATTCGTCAGACATGTATGCGGCCAGCTCCAGACCTTTTCTCTTTTCTATTTGCTTGTCGTTTATACTCGATCGTTCTGAGGATGTGATATTCCCTGGTCTGATCTGGTGATGATTAAGGTTTAATCCAAATTTGAGAGAATGGCCATTGCTTGCGAAATACTGGTAGTCCTGCTTTAAGTTCCAATCTTTTATAATAGAAGTTACTTTGAAATCACTGCGGCTATCAAAGTTCTGGATAGCATAATTGTAATCACTATAAATGAGGGTGGTATTAGAGAACATTTTACTGTTAAAAATATGATTCCAGCGCATGGTAGCGGTTGTATTTCCCCAATCCAGACTGAATGTTTCGTTTAAACCCAAAACATCCTGGCCGAAATAACCAGACAGATAAATGATATTTTTATCATTGATTCTGTAATTAGCTTTGGCATTGAAGTCGTAAAAATAAAGCTGACTGTTTTTGAGTGTGGTATCGGGCGATAATTTCAGAAACAAATCAGCGTAAGTGCGCCTGCCGCTCAGCATAAAAGACCCTCGCCCTTTTTTTATTGGCGCTTCCAATTTCAGTCGCGAAGCAATTAAGCCAATTCCGCCCTCCACCGTAAGTTCATTGCGGTTTCCTTCGTTCATTCTAATATCGAGAACAGATGCAAGTCTGCCTCCATACTGGGCAGGCATTCCGCCTTTATAAACAGATACATCCTTTATAGCGTCAGAATTAAAGGTCGAAAAGAAACCCAGCAAATGCGAGGCATTGTAAACATTTGCTTCATCCAGTAAAATCAAATTCTGATCCGATGATCCTCCACGCACGTAAAAACCGCTATTTCCTTCGCCTGCCGATTTGATCCCCGGCAGGAGTTGAATTGTTTTAAGGATATCTTTTTCGCCAAATAAAACCGGAACGTTTTTAATGCTTTCCATATTTAGCTTTTCCACCCCCATTTGCGGATCAGAAATCTGCTCATTGGCAGCCCTGCCGCTTACTACCACCTCTTGCAATTCATTCGCAGGGCTCAGATCAATATTCATGGTAATATTTCGATCCAATAAGATGCTTAGAGTCTGAGATTTGTAGCCGGTGTAACTGATATGAAGCTGGTATTCGCCTCCAACCGCACTTAGCGAATAAAAGCCGTAGGTATTACTTGAAGTACCTGAACTCCGGATCTCCTGAAGTTTCACATTTGCCCCGATTAAAGTTTCACCACTTAAAGCATCTTTAATAGTACCGCTAACGGTAAATCTGGTCTGAGCAATGCTGTTGAATGAAAGAAGTATTTCGATAAAAACCAGTAGAGATTTTAAAACCGAACTATTGCTTATACGAGGCATTTAAAAGTATATGGATTCCAGTTGCTACGAAAGTAGAAATATAGAGCTTAAACGATGCTTGTTAAAGTATATTTTACATTAAATCAATGACAAATACCGCATTTAAACACTAATTGCACTTTATTTAAACAAAAGGCTTGTTGAAAGTTTTAATTTATATCTAATCTATTAAAAATGGAAACATTACACGGAGCTACTGTGCACGAACAACTGCAAGAAATCGAACATATTAAAAAAGCAAGAGAGCTTGCGGCAAAACTGAAAGATACAAAGATTGCAATGCTTACAACAATTACTGAAGAGGGAAAATCACATGGCAGGCCAATGTATACTTTTGAGATGAAAGACGATGGCATAATTTGGCTGTTCATCTCTAAAGATTCGAGGAAGGTTAAAGAAATTCAAGCCAATCCCAATGTACTTCTAAACTATAGCAACCCGCAACATGATTTATATGTAGCAGTTAATGGGATAGCTGAAATAAGTGAAGACACGGCTAAAATTGCAGAGCTGTGGAGCGACAGGTTTAAAATTTGGTTTCCTTACGGAAAAGATGATCCAAATTTATGTCTGTTAAGAATCGATCCGCAGGAAGCTGAGTACTGGGATACTCCTGATTTGCTACTTGCACAGGTAATTACCCTGGTTAAAAATACCATGAGTGGAAACCCTTATGTAGAAAGTGAGAACAAGAAGCTTGATTTTAAAGGCTCTGAAGATACCGCTATTCATTAATTCAAAACCGGTCATTTCCTGATTTTTTCTAAGGTCTTTTTTAAACTTTCCGAAGGTGCTGAACTTTTGGAAAGTTCCTAAACATATGAATCTGTCAATGGATTCATCATCTACTCATTGCTCCAGTTGAAATTTTCGAGTTAAGTACAAATTGGAAAATTTTTAAAAAAGAATACCTCCAAACGGGGAGAATGGAGGCATTCAACTAACCAATTATAAACCTACTTTTAATACTTATTATCAGAAAAGGTAACCCGAAAAAAATCAATACCGATAATTTTTGCTGATTAACTAAGTCTCACATCTCCGCAAAAATGAACCTGAATACCTAATGTGGCTAAAGCTGCTGCTTTAACTCTGCAAGCCTGATGCGATTTTTCTTCATCTGTGGCGTAGACAACCTGGATATGGTTTGCTTTATGTCTGCCCATCATCTGATCCCGGCTCACCCCTTTTAAAACACCGTGCATTATTGGCCATTGCGATGTTGTTTCCTGCCACCTGCGCTGAGTTTCCTCCTCAGGTAAAAGAACCGCCTCACCTACTCCCAAATCACAATGCAAAGCATTGTCCATTACATAAATTCTGCTCCACACAATATTGCCGGGTTTGCTGATTCCTTTTAAACTTCCTCCGCCAAGGCGGAAAAACATGGATGGTTGTCTTTCGCTGCTCGCCCCTTTATATCCGTCAATAAAATGAGCAGGAGGTGCAGCTCCCGAAATAAGAAAAACCCAAACAAATTCATCAATTGTTGAATCGGTATATTGCTGTCCCCAGCGCAAATCATGCAGGGTATTTTCTCCCGGCATTCCCAGCTCTTTCCATAAATGATAGGTTACCAGTGCATCAATTCCTGCGCATTCGTCTACTTCATTAAAATGCGGCAAAGCTTCATTTTTATATAATTCTTTGCCTGACCCGGAATAAACAGGGGGGCGATCCTGGTTATTTAACAAGCCTTCGACAAGATCGCTGGCTGGGGTAAGATCTTTCAATCCCTGCTGATATTGAATGCCTATAGTATCACATCCAAATTCGTCGGCAATGCGAACAGCTGCTATATACATTTTGCACTGTTCCAGAGTTTGAGCTTCGGTAAGTTCAGTATTTCCGTCGGTACCCCAATTGAATTTTACACCTTTATTCAGCAGCCAGTTTAATACAGCCCGAGCTTCCTCGTCTTTTATTTCGAGCATTTTGGCGTACAAGCTCGACTGACTTAAACGTTCTTTAAATATTCCGGTTTTATGCAGCAGATCGTCGGGTACAATAGCGTTAAACATTCCCATACAACCTTCGTCGAACACGCCCATGATTGCTTTGTTTGCCATTAAGCGATCAGCAAAATCCTTACCTTTTTGAAGATCTGCGGCAGGGATCTTCGCGCTTGAAAACGCATTTACATGACTTTCATCATGATTTATTTTCCCGCTTGTTAACCATTCATTCAAACCTTTTGTAAAAAAATCATCCTCAAAATCTTCGCTCCACAATGTGCTGTAATTTACACCGGCTTTGGTTAACGAGCCATTTAAATTAAGCATACCAACCAGGCCGGGCCACTGACCGCTCCAATTTGCCAAGGTCAAAATCGGACCTTTATGAGTTGTTAGGCCAGCCAATACATGATGGGAATACTGCCAAACACTTTCGGCCACCACCAAGGGCGCATGTTTGTCGATATGCTTAAACACTTCAATCCCCATTCTTTGAGAATCGATAAATCCATGTCCCTTATCAGGATCAAATGGATGGGCTCTTTTGATTGTCCAGCCCTGTTTTTCTACTGCATTTCTAAACTGGCGCTCCATTTCTTCCTGAGCTGCCCAACAGTTCTGATTTGCGGCAATACGTAAATCTCCACTTGAAACAAGCCAAATTTCTTTATTCGTAATTTCTTTCATATTGTATCGGAATAATTAACATATCAGCAAATGGGGTTTAAATGATGTTTACCAAAGAAAATCTGGTAGTATTTTCAAATAACTTATCATATCGCATCTACTTGCTCAATTTCTTTTGCCTTCTTGTGTCCAAACAAATTATAGACAAGAAAACCTGTTAAAAAGATGGCGGTGGTACCCACCACTATGGCGAGGTTAGTATGCAAAGGACTTTTAAAAGAAATCCAGGCGTCGTTTGTAAAGTATGTCGGCGACAAGCTAACCCAACAGATCGCCAAGGCACCCACAATCACACCTATGGCTGCATCTATGCTGCGAACTTTATCGGAAAAATAACCTAACAGAAACAGGCCGAGCATACCGCCACTAAATATTGATGATAGAGCCCACCATGCATCTAAGGCGCTCTTAACACGAGTCATCGCCAGAGCAGCCCCGATTCCGATAATGCCCATTGCTGTTGATGCGATATATAAAACCTTCAACAAACTTCTTTGCGAGCCATTTTTATTAAAGTAGCGTTGATAATAATCCGTCAGGATAACTGTAGCAGTGCTGTTTAAACTCGTCGAAATCGTACTCATACCTGCAGCAAAAATAGAAGCCACTAACAATCCGGTTAGACCTTTTGGAAGTCCATGCACGATAAAGTACGGAAACACCTTATCGGCTTTATCCATCGACCGCAGCTCGGCAGGCAACAGATCTGGATGTACCTTGTAATATGCAAACAAAGCGGTACCAATAATAAAAAACAACAATGAAACTGGGATATATAGCAAGCTGCCAAACCATGTAGAAAAATTGGCTTCCTTTAATGAATTTGTGGTCATATAGCGCTGTACATAATTTTGATCGATTCCAAAATTTTGCACATTAATAAACAAGCCATAAATCAATATCACCCAGAACGTTGAATTCGAGAAATTCAAATCGAAACTGCCCAGGCTGGTTTTATGAAACTCTTTTGCGATGGCAACAGTTTGCATTGGGCCTTCGGGCATAGAAAACAGCAAAACCAAAGCACAGGTTAAAGCACCCACAATTAAAACAATGCCTTGAATGGCATCCGTCCAGATAACAGCCTGTATGCCCCCAAGCATCGAATAAAGCAATACACACACTCCGGTACAAATTATAATTAAAGAGAGATCCCAACCAAAAAGTGCATTCATGGGCAAAGCCAGTAAATACATTATAGATCCCATACGGGCGATTTGCGTCAACAAATAGCATACAGAAGCATAAATTCTGGCCCAGGGGCCGAAACGTTTTTCCAGAAAAGTATAGGCTGACGGGCTATTCACTTTTCTATATAGGGGTACAAAAAACTTTACCGCCATATAAGATGCAACTGGTATAGACAAGCTAAACACAAAACCGTTCCAATTGGTTAGATAAGCATTGCCCGGTAATGCCAGGAAACTGATACTGCTAACAAAAGTCGCGAAAATCGACATTCCAACGGCCCAGGCAGGTAAGCTTCCTCCTCCGGATGTGTACGAATCGGCAGATTTATTTTTAAAATAAAAAGAACATCCAAAAAGGATAATTCCTAACATATAAATCAGGAAAACACATAGATCCAGAACGGGCATATTCATATGACGATAGTTTATTTTGGTTTATCCGGAAATTATTCAAAATCCCCAATGAATTAACTGATTAATAGGTCAGATTCGCAGATCAACCGATCAATACATATTTTCAAACATAGCCGGAAATAAAGACTGCATTATGTAGATTATTTGCAAGACTTTATAGAAATTTATCATAAACGAGCATCAATGCCCGATTTTGGGTTGAAGAAAAGGGAATCTGCAATGAAATAAAAAAACCTGAGGAGCTTTTACAAATAAACATACGTAATCCCGTCGCCACCCCTGTCGGCATGCTCATCTTCGATACGGGAAACCTGAGAATACTTGCGCAAATATTCGCGTATTAATTTTCTTAAAATACCATCTCCCTTGCCATGAATGATCTTCAAATTTGAAAACCCCATCATCAATGCCCGGTCAAGATATTTCTCAATTTCAAACAAAGCTTCTTCACCGCGCAAACCTCTTACATCTATCTCAGGATTAAACTGCGCTATTGCATCAGAAACCTGGGACGAATAAGATCGGCGGATCTCCTTTGGAACTTCCTTGCTTGCTATTTTTTGTACACGTTTACGTTTAACGACTGAGCGAAGATCGCCCATGGCTAAAATGACGTTATCTTTGGTAATATCCATTACCTGACCCACGGTTTCAGAATCTTCAAGTCTTACCCAATCACCTGGTTTTAACACAGATGTATCTTCCTGTGATTTAATAATAGATTCTTTTACAGTATTTTTCTGTAATTCGTGCTGCAGGTTTTGCCGAAGCTTTTGAGTTTTTTCTTTATCAGCTTTGCTTTCGCGAATTTCTGAAATAGTATTCTCTACCAGCTTATTGGCGTTTATGATGATGTTTTGAGCTTCCTTCTTAGCTTCTTTTAAAATACCTTTTTTGTTTTCGTCGAGATAGGCTTTCAACTTCTCATTCTCTTCGAGAAGCACATTAACACGCTTCTGCTGTTTCTCCAGAGCTATTTTCTTTTCAAGTATTTCTTTTTTATCGCGTTCAAGATCAACCAATAAGGTATCCACCTTCTTTTGATAAACCCCTATTTTATTTTTAGCGGCATTGATCACGTTTTGTGGAAGTCCGATTTTCTGAGCAATTTCAAACGCATACGAACTGCCGGGCTTCCCCATTTCGAGAATGTATAAAGGCTGCATCTTAAGATTATCAAAAATCATGGAAGCGTTTTCCAATCCTTCGGCAGCATTTGCATACACCTTCAAATTAGAATAATGCGTTGTAACAACTCCGCGAATGTGCTTTCTGTTCAATGATTCCAGAACCGCTTCGGCAATGGGTCCGCCAAATTGCGGATCAGTACCTGTACCAAATTCATCAATAAGTACTAATGTTTTACCCCCGGCATTTTCAACAAAGTATTTCATTTTTGAAAGATGGGCGCTGTACGTACTCAAGTCGCTCTCTATTGACTGATCGTCGCCGATATCTGCAAATACCTGTTTAAATATCCCCAGCTTCGAACTTTCGTCAGCCGGAATAAGCAAGCCCGCCTGCACCATAATCTGTAATAAACCAACAGTTTTCATAGCCACGGATTTACCACCGGCATTGGGCCCAGAAAGGACTACCACCCGCTGCTGATCATCAATCTTTATATTTAAAGGAACAACAGAAGTGCCCTCTTTCTTCAAATTTAAATACAATAAAGGATGATGAGCATTCACCAGATTAAGTTCGGGAGTTTGCAGCAAAACAGGCATCTCCGCTTCTATCTGCTGAGCGAAAAGAGCTTTCGCTCTTACAAAATCAAGCTTTGTTAATAAACCATGATACGAAAGCAATAAAGGCACATAGGGCCTCAGCTCATTACTCAATCCAGTTAAAATTTTAACGATCTCACGGCGTTTATCAAACTCCAGATCACGAACCAGGTTATTTAACTGAAAAACTTCTTCCGGCTCCATGTAAACTGTCTGGCCCGAAGCTGATTCGTCATGAATAAAACCCTTCAGCTTACGTTTGTTTTCTGCCAGGATCGGGATACATAAGCGCCCATCGCGAATCGTTAAATTCCCATCTGCTGTCCAGCCATTATTCTGCGCGTTCTTAAAAATCTGATCAACCTTTTTCCGTGCATCCGATTCGGCTTTGGCGATACCTGATGTTATTTGCTGTAGTTCAACAGAAGCATTCGGACGAATCTTTCCTTTTTCATCAATTACAGCCTCTATGCTTTTTATAATTTTCTTTTCGATAGGGAGATGTTCAAACAAGCCTTCCAGGTTGGGATACCTGCCTTCCCTTTCATTAAAATAGTTAATAACCGAAAAAACAGTTTGTAATGAGAGGAGAATTTGATGTAGCTCCGCTTCGTTAAGAAAGCTCCCTTCAACTCTTATTTTCTCTGCTAATGACTTAATATCAAATAAATGGCGAATGTGCAAAGGCGCATCATTTTCCAGAATATCTTTGAATTCCTTAGTTTGTCGTAGAAACTTATTAATCTGATCAAAGCTGGTCATCATTTGAATACGATCGACCATTTGCCTTCCCATATCACTCAGGCACTGAGCTTTTATAAGCGACTTAATTTCTGAAAATCCGAGTTTATCTGATGCGTTTTGCGGGTAAATCATTCTTTCTCTGTTCCTTCTTCAATACAGAATCTTTTCTTAAGGAATCGGCTTTTAAAGTATCAACTTTCTTTTTAACGGTTTTTTTTGCTGTAGGATATTTTTTCAGGATTTTTAAATATGCATCTGCCGGAGAGGTATAATTCGGCAGGTCAAATTCATACTTTCCTTTTAACATTTTAGCGCGGGTGCTGTCAATCCTTGCTTTCCTTCGTTGCGCTTCCTCCTGCTGTTTAAACTTAAGAGAAGCTATTTTTTGAATCCGATCTAGCCGTGCCCGTTCGTTCTTATCAAACTTTGTTAAATTCAATTCGACCTGCTTGTACATTAATTCAAGTTCCTCTGGTCGCTCTGAGTAATATGTCAAGGTTTTTCTTAATCCAACCGAATCAGTATCGTATTTTTTATATAAAGCTTTGTAAATGGTCGCGCTTTTCTGCTTACTGCTATCGCTGTTATCATAAAACATAGATGCATAGCCATTTGCAAGATGCAAATCCGTTAATAAAGCAATCATTTTCTTTTTAGGGATGATCCCTTCAGGGACATCCTTACCACAGGCAGAAAAAAAAACGTAAACAAAAAACAATAGTAGTAAGCGCCTCATTTGTTAATTTAGCAGGAAATTTTTGCTAAAAATACATATAAATGAGCATTGCAGCCAATCTGACGAAATTAAAGAGGGAATTAGATTCTTATGACGCGAAACTTATTGCCGTTTCGAAAACTAAATCTAATGAAGAGATTATGGAAGCTTACAATGCCGGACAACGGATATTTGGAGAGAACCAGGTTCAGGAACTGGCAGACAAATACGAACATCTTCCTAAAGACATCGAATGGCACTTAATCGGTCATTTACAAACTAACAAGGTTAAATACATAGCTCCATTTATATCTCTTATACATTCTGTCGATAGCTTGAAGCTTCTCATAGAAATCAATAAACAAGCGATAAAAAACAAGCGCATCATCGACTGCCTTTTGCAGGTTTACATTGCTGATGAAGACACGAAATTTGGCCTGGGCTATGATGAAACGATTGAACTGCTTCGCTCTGAGGAATATGCTCAGTTAAAAAATATCCGGATTGTTGGCTTGATGGGCATTGCCACCAACACCAAGCTCGAAAAGCAAATAAATGATGAGTTTAATGAGTTAAAAGTATTTTTTGAGGGTATTAAGCAAAGCTTTTTCAGAAAAGAGGAATCATTTAAAGAAATTTCCATGGGTATGTCGGGAGATTATAAAATAGCTCTTGAAAACGGAAGCACAATGATTCGCGTGGGCAGCACTATTTTTGGCAATAGGGTTACTCCGCACTGGAAGAATAATTAAAAAAAATTCAAAAGGGAAAATTCAAAAATTAAAAACTGATGCTCTTTAATATTCGCGAGGCACAAAAAGAAGATTGCAGCAGATTACTTGAACTCGTTCGCCAATTAGCAGATTATGAACGGGCTCCGCAGGAAGTCACGGTTACCCTTCAAGAGTTTGAAGATGCCGGATTTGGAACAAAGCCTGTCTGGAAAGCTTTCGTCGCCGAAGTGGAAGGAAAGATTGAAGGCTTTGCCCTTTATTATATACGGTACTCTACATGGAAAGGCTCCAGGCTGTTTCTGGAAGACCTGTATATAACAGAACACATGCGAGGAAAGGGCATCGGAAAAATATTATTCGAAACCATTATTGCCGAGGCGAAAGAAAAAGGCTTTAATGGAATGACCTGGCAGGTGTTAGACTGGAACCAGCCAGCCATAAATTTCTATAACAAATACGGTTCGGCGTTCGATGCCGAATGGATAAACGCCTCATTGTCTAAAGAACAATTAGAAGCATTCTTAGGTTGATGTAACCGGTATAGACACACATTCGATAAATGATAAACGTATTCAAATTTGGTGGTGCATCAGTAAAAGATGCAGATGGAATTAAAAATCTTGCTAAAATAATCGAGCTTAATAAAGATAAACAATTGTTAATAGTTGTTTCTGCAATGGGTAAAACCACCAACGCGCTCGAAGATCTCACCAAGGCATACGCGGATCAGAAAGCCGATGTACAGCAAATATTCAGCAACATAAAATCGTTTCACCAAAACATTTTACTCCAACTATTTGAAGATAAGAACCATCCTGTTTATGATGAAATTGAGAACAGCTTTGTAGAAATCGACTGGATTCTTGAAGATGAACCGCATGATGAATTTGATTTCATCTACGATCAATTGGTATCGATGGGCGAACTTATTTCTACGAAAATAGTAAACGCTTATCTAAATCATGTTGGAATAAAAAGCAAGTGGCTGGATGCAAGAAGTTTTATTCACACCGATAATTCCTACCGGGAAGGAAACGTAGACTGGGACAAAACCTGCAAGTCGATTGAAAAAAATGTACCGCAGATCATCCAGGGTCAAGTTGCCGTTACGCAGGGATTTATCGGAGGAACATCCGAGAACTTCACCACCACACTTGGTCGTGAAGGATCGGATTATACAGCAGCGATATTTGCGGCCTGCCTAAATGCAGAAGCAGTTACCATATGGAAAGATGTTCCAGGCGTTTTGAATGCAGATCCTAAATTATTTCCGGACACGTTGAAGTATGAAGAACTATCCTATCGGGAGGCATTGGAAATGACTTTCTACGGCGCCACTGTAATTCATCCCAAAACAATAAAACCATTACAAAACGCGAAAATTCCGTTACTGGTAAAGCCTTTCCTTTCGCCTTTAGAAAGCGGAACCTGCATACAAGAGAGTCAGGTAAAAATTACGCAGCCTGCGATAATTCTAAAAAATAACCAGGTACTTCTGACCGTGTCGACGCCCGACCTATCGTTTATAACCGAAGATCATTTATGCGACCTGTACGGGATCTTTGCAGACAAGCATGTACGGATTAATATGATGCAATTGTCGGCAATAAGTTATTCAGCTTGCTTTGATGCTGACGAGCGAAAGTTTCCCAAATTGATAACAGCACTCGAAAATAAATTTAAGCTCAAATACAATACAGGTTTAGAATTATTAACCGTTAGACATTTCAACAAGGAGGTCATTAAGAATCTTACAGAAAACAAAACAGTACTGTTAAAACAAACCAGCAGGCACACTGCACAAATGGTGTTAAAAAACACTTAATCGAGAAATTTGAATAAAAATATCTTTGATCCGAGGGTGCAACAATTTCTTGCAGAACATCTTAAAGGTGATATTCACAGAATTGCCTTAAGTAAAAGTCCTTTTGAAAATGTTTCTTCGCGAGAACTGGCTGAACAATTAGACAGTAGGCAAAGAGCGGAAAAAAAACTGCCGCTTTGGTATAATACTCCCGGTATAATTTTCCCGCCAAAACTATCAGTGGAGCAAAGCTCTTCTGAATTAACTGCAGATTACAAAAGCCAGCTGATTAAAGGCGATAAGATTATTGACCTGACCGGTGGCTTCGGTGTAGACACTTTTTTCTTTTCAAAATCAAAAAAAGCGAAAGAAGTTGTGCATTGCGAAAAAAATCGGGAACTGTCGATCTTGGCCGGACACAATTTATCTATTCTGGGCGCAGAAAACATCCGATTCGTCAATGCAGATAGTATAGAGTTCCTGAAAGCGACGGAAGAAACCTTCGATACTATTTATATTGATCCGTCGCGAAGAATTGAGTCTAAAAAGGTATTTATGTTGAAAGACACAGAGCCGGATGTCGTTACCAATCTCCCCCTCTTTTTAACTAAAGCGTCCAGGATAATTGTAAAAACCTCTCCGCTTTTTGATATACAATCCGGTTTAAGTGAACTACCACAAGTCAGTGAGGTTCACGTTGTCAGCGTTAAAAACGATTGCAAAGAACTACTATGGGTAATTGACAAGGATTTCGCCGGCGAAGCAGAAATCATTACTATAGCTTTGAACGCATCTGCAAAAAAGATCTTCAGGTTTAAGATATCTGATGAAAAAAGTCTGAAGCTTAATTCTTATTCGGCACCCATAAAATATCTTTACGAGCCAGATGTGGCCCTGCTTAAAGCTGGTTGCTTTAAAAGTATTACTAAGACCTTTCCCGTACTAAAACTACATCAACATTCCCATCTGTATACCTCCGAAAACTTGGTGGCTGATTTCCCGGGAAAAGTATTTGATGTAAAAACCGTCACCGATTACAAGCAGTTTATTAAAGAAAATCAGTTAAAAAAAGCCAACGTGATTTCCAGAAATTTCCCTCATTCTCCCGACGAGCTGAAGAAAAAACATAAAATCGCGGATGGGGGCCTCGACTATTTGATCTTTACAACCGTATTCCCAAATAATCTACAGGTTATTCAAGCTCGTTTAGACATGGAAACGATTACATAAGCCAGGCAAAAACAACTTAATCACCTCAGAACCAACATCCTTTATTTATACGCACTAAATAATGCGAAATGAATAAAAAATATTTTTTGAAGGCACCCTCGAATTACTATATTTGCACTCCCTGAAAAGGGATTTAGTTCTTTAATTTTTTATCAAAGGAGAGATGCCTGAGAGGCCGAAAGGAACAGTTTGCTAAACTGTCGTACTGGCAACGGTACCGAGGGTTCGAATCCCTCTCTCTCCGCAAAAATAAAAACTTTAAAAGGCGGGTAAAATTGTTACCTTTGCACACCTTAAAAGAGATAAAAGATACCGTTTCGGGGTGTAGCGTAGCCCGGTATCGCGCCACATTTGGGATGTGGAGGTCGTA
>CBFGOI010000094.1:0-18868 GCA_965650335.1 uncultured Pedobacter sp.
GAGTTAATCGGCGAACGTTTGTTAACCACCCCTTCTCATTTCGCTTATTTCAAAATTTCTGAAGGATGTAACCGTCCATGTTCGTTTTGCGCCATTCCGCTGATGCGTGGCAAGCATGTTTCGAAATCGATTGAAGAGCTGGTAAAAGAAGCTAAAGGATTGGTTCGTAACGGCACAAAAGAGCTGGTGGTTATTGCCCAGGATCTTACCTATTACGGACTGGATCTGTATGGAAAACGGAATTTAGACGAGCTGTTGCGTCACCTTTCTGATGTAGATGGCCTGGAATGGATCCGCTTACAATATGCATATCCTTCAGGTTTCCCGATGGAAATTCTGGATGTGATGAACGAGCGTTCTAACATTTGCAATTACCTGGATATGCCGCTTCAACACATCAGCGATAATATGCTGAAATCTATGCGCAGAGGAATAGGCAAGCAAAAAACCATTGAACTGGTCGACGCGATCCGCAATAAAGTTCCCGACATCGCTTTGCGTACTACATTAATTTGCGGTTATCCCGGAGAAACAGAGAAGGATTTTAATGAGATGAGAGACTGGGTTGAAGAAACACGGTTCGACCGCCTCGGCTGTTTTACCTATTCTCACGAAGAAAAAACCCATGCGCATTCTCTGGAAGATAACATTCCTGAAGAAGTAAAAGAGCAACGTGTAGAGGAGATCATGGAGGTTCAGCAGTCTATTTCCTTCGATAAAAACCAGGAAAAGATTGGCAAAACATTTAAAGTACTGATTGATAAAAAAGAGGGTGATTATTTTATCGGGCGTACAGAATTCGACTCTCCGGAAGTCGACAACGAGGTTCTTTTACATGCAAGCACCAATTATGCGACAGTGGGCAGTTTTGTTCAGGCAAAAATTGAACGTGCTGAAGATTTCGACTTATATGGACAAATTGTCAAATAAGTATTGCATCAAGGGGGATTTAAATGAATTCCCCTATTTTCGTGCTCACGATGAAAGCAACCTGCATCGATTATAGCGAAACGCATAGTTTTTCAGAAACCCTGCTAAAATACATAGCCGGCGATTCAAAATTACAGCCTTACATTTCCTACTGGCCCAAACCAGAAAACTTCAGCAAGCTAATTTCCCAAAAAAACTCATCGCCTAACCGGGATGTATTGGTAAATGCTTTAAAGAAACAATACGCCGATCCAAGGTACGCTAACGATGATTCAGCATTGGTGTTTCAAAATATTGAGAGCCTTGCCCTAACTGAAACCTATACCGTCACAACCGGGCACCAGCTAAATATTTTCACCGGACCGCTTTACTTTATTTTCAAGATCGTAACGGCAATTAACCTTGCTTCTGAATTGAAAGAAGCCTATCCTGATAAAAACTTTGTGCCGGTTTACTGGATGGCTACTGAAGATCATGACTTTGCTGAGATCAATCACACTAAGCTGGCGGGACAAAAATTTTTATGGGATGAAAATGTAAGCGGAGCAACAGGTAGAATAGACCCAAAATCAATTCAGGCAATCTTAAAAAGCTATATTAATGCATTAGGAATTTCCGAAAGCTCACAAAAGCTGGCAACCACACTTAAGGAAGCCTATTTAAATTCAGACAACCTTGCTGAGGCAACCCGATATTTAGTTCATCACCTGTTTGCCAAATATGGCCTGGTTATTCTTGATGCAGATGATATCGAACTGAAAAGTCAATTCGCAGAGATTGTTAAACAAGATATTCTGGGTAAGAAAAGTCATAAGGCAATATCAGAAACATCTAAGAAGCTCGAGGAGGCTGGCTTCCAAACGCAGGTATATGCCAGAGAAATAAACTTCTTCTATCTTAAAGATCATCTTCGCGAACGGATAGTTTTTGAGAATGAACGATGGGAAGTTCTGAACACGGAAATCCATTTCAACAGAGAAGAGCTGATTGCCGAAATAGACAATCATCCCGATCGGTTCAGCCCAAATGTAGTGATGCGCCCGCTGTATCAGGAAGTCATCTTACCTAACCTGGCTTATATTGGAGGAGGCGCTGAAATTGTTTATTGGCTCCAGTTAAAACGGAACTTTGATCAATTCGGACTGAGTTTTCCCATTTTAATACCCAGAAATTCCGCCCTTATCGCAAATCAATCATTTAGTAATAAGTTACACAATCTAAAAATCCCTGTTCAGGATATCTTTAAACCTACTGAAATTCTTAAGAAGGAATATGTTATAAGGCATTCTCAACATACCTTGAACTTAAACGGCGAGTGGAACGAATTCAACCTGTTATTCGGGAAACTGAAGCAACGCTCTGCAAATATCGACCCTACGCTGGCTGCAAGTTCCGATGCCGTTAAGGCGCGACTGAAAAATGCACTCGCTAATCTGGAGAAGAAGTTCATTAAAGCGGAAAAAAGAAATCATGAAGTCGCTTTAAGACAGATTGAAAACCTCAGGAATACCTATTTTCCTGGCAATAGCTTACAAGAACGTACAGAAAATTTCGGCCTGCTTTACGCTCAATATGGAGATAACTTCATCGCAGAGCTGATTCATCATTTTAAACCCCTCGACTTTAAATTCACTGTCCTAGAATTTTAATTATGGATTCATTCATCATTCAGGAAGAAAACTTAAGAAAATTTACCGAATCTGTTTTTATAAAAATTGGTTGTCCGGAAGAGGATGCAAAACTTGCCGCGGATGTGTTAATAGCTTCCGATTTACGCGGAATCGACTCGCATGGTGTTGCGCGCTTAAGCGGATATATACGCCTGTGGGAGAAGAAAAGGATTAATCCAAAACCCAACATTACGATTGTACATGAAACGGCCACCACGGCAACGGTCGACGGCGATAGCGGATTGGGGTTGGTCGTTGCTCCTTTTGCCATGAAGCTGGCTATCGAGAAAGCTAAAAAATATGGCTCGGGATGGGTATCAGTAAGGAACTCAAATCATTTCGGCATCGCCGGATACCATGCACTCGAAGCAGTAAAAAACGATATGATCGGTTTTGCTATGACCAACGCGAGCCCGCTGGTTGCGCCAACATTCACCACCGAACGTTTATTGGGAACGAACCCCATGTGCTATGGGTTTCCGGCAGGAAAATATCCTCCGGTTATTGTTGACATGGCAACTTCTGCCGCGGCAAACGGCAAGTTAGAAATCGCCCAACGTTCAGGGAAACCGGTTCCCGACGGCTGGGTGCAAAGTAAAAGCGGAGAAAGCACGACGGACCCGCATGCATTGAAATCGGGTGGCTCACTCCTTCCACTAGGCAGCGACAGAGATCACGGAAGTCATAAAGGCTTTGGACTAAGCGCTACCGTGGATATTTTGTCTGCGGTGCTTTCCGGCGCCAATTATGGGCCCTGGGTTCCCCCATTCGTGAGTTTCCTCGATCCTCTGCCGAATCTCCCCGGATTAGGGATCGGACATTTTGTAGGCGCTATGCGTGTAGATGGTTTTCGCCCCGTAGACGACTTTAAAAACCACATGGATAACTGGATTGAACGGTTCAAATCGGCAAAGCCAATAAATGAATCACAACCTCTTGTAATTCCCGGAGAGCCCGAACTGGAAGCCGAAGCTGATCGTAAGGTTAATGGGATTCCACTAGTTAGCTCAGTCGTGGACGATTTAAATGAGATGGCCTCCACTTTAGGGATAGCCGGAATTTAATCAGTCAAATCCGATGACCTCTAAGGTTTTTAAAACCTTAGAGGTCTGGCAATCCCAAGCCTCAATTTCCTAAAACTACTTTCGCTTTTCAAAGGTTATAAAACAAACCAATTAACCTATGGAATCCATGGAAAACTTAAAAACCGGCGTTCCCCGGGATGCAAGTACCGAAAGCATTTGGCAGGGAAGTGTCGAGCGTATCCCAAGTGATACCGGCAAAGACTATATAGTCGATACCACCTTTGACGTGCTCATTATTGGCGGCGGTATTACCGGATTAACCACTGCGATGCTTTTACAGGAAGCAGGGAAAAACTGTATTCTCGCAGAAGCCCACACTATTGGCTACGGTACCACCGGTGGAACTACTGCACATCTTAATACCTTTCTTGATAATTCTTATAGCCACATCGAAAAGGACTTTAGTGAAGAGGCTGCCAAAACCGTGGCGAATGCCTGCAAAGACGCAATTACCACTGTAGCTGATTTCGTAAGTCGGTATCAGATTGATTGCGACTTTACCCACAAACAAGGTTATCTATATGCCGAAACCGATAAAGAAGCATCCGAACTGGATGTCATATTAAAAGCATCGCAAAAAGCGGGGGCATCCGTGCAATATGCTGATAGAATTCCGGTGCCTGTTCCTTTTAAAAACGCAATCGTATTTGATCAGCAGGCTCAAATACACCCATTAAAATATATTTATGCGCTTGCAGAAGAGTTCATAAAAAAAGGTGGCCGAATTCTTCAGAATACAATGATTCAATCCATAGCAAAGGATGGAAATATTCATACTGCTAAAGCAAGTAATGTTTCTGTCAAAGCCGCCAAGGTTGTTTACGCAACACATATTCCCCTTGGTATAAATCTTTTACATTTCAGATGCGCTCCTTATAGAAGCTATTCTCTAGGTGTCAAATTATCTGAAGGTAATTACCCTTCAGATCTGGTATATGACATGAAAGATCCTTATCATTATTTCAGAACTCACGAAATAGACGGTCAGCAGTATTTGATTATCGGCGGCGATGATCATAAAACAGGCCATGGTAAGCCAGAAGAGTCATTTAGATCTTTGGAGAAATATGTTCATGAGCACTATAAAGGTGCTTCGATAGAATTTAGCTGGTCAGCTCAATATTATATTCCGGCGGACGGATTGCCCTACATTGGTAAACTACCTGGTTTCGATGATGATGTTTACGTGGCCGCAGGCTTCGGCGGAAATGGAATTACCTTAGGCAGCGTTTCTGGTATGATCGTACGAGATCTGATACTTGGACAAAAAAATTCGTATACCGACTTGTTTTCTCCCAGCCGGATTAAACCTGTTGCGGGTTTTACAGAATTTGTAAAAGAAAACACCGACGTAGTTTATCATTTTATTGCCGACCGACTATCCGCTAAGGATATTCAATCACTAAACGAAATTCCTTTAGTTGCAGGAGCTGTGGTTGAATATAATAATGAAAAACTGGCGATCTACAAAGACGCCTCCGGCGAAATTCATGCCCTGAACCCCGTTTGTACACATGCAAAATGTATCGTCAACTGGAACAACTCAGAAAAAAGCTGGGACTGCCCCTGCCATGGCGCCCGTTATGATATCAATGGAGAGGTGTTAACAGGTCCCGCCAATAAAGGACTACAGAAAATCGCGATTAGTTAAAACAAAAGCCCGGAAGAGTTTAATTTCCGGGCTTTCGCTTTTCTTTAAAACAGGCGATTAATGTATCGCATCGAAAATTCTGTTCCAGCGTATCTTGCCTAAGAAAGAACCATTCGTATCAAAGCTCATCCAGATAAACTTAGCCTTTCCTACAATATGATCCTCGGGTACAAAACCCCAGAATCTGGAGTCTAAAGAGTTGTGCCGGTTATCGCCCATCATCCAGTAATAATCCATTTTGAAGGTGTAAGAATCAGCAGGTTTTCCATTGATAAAAACCTGATTGTTGTGAACATCAAGTTTATTTCCTTCATAAACTTCAATTATCCGTCTATACAAGGGCAAATTTGTAGTATCGACTTGAATAGTCATATCCTTAGCAGGAACTAAAATTGGGCCCATATTATCCTCGTTCCATTTATATCGTGGATTATGAGGAAAAACTTCAGAGGTATAGACTCCTTCAGGAGTAATTCTCGGTTTAACATCTTCAACAGTTGCCCATTTTTTTATACTCTCAGCCTGTCCAAATGTCATATTTAAAGTATACAATCCATTTGCTTCCTCTGTGTAGGAAATATTCATATCTCGCAGTTTTACGAGGTTTAAGGAAGACCCATCGGTTTTTACAAAGAATGATATTTGCCTCTCCTGAGGATTTTGATTGGGTTTCCCATTGATATAAACCTGAGCATTAATAATAGAAATGGTATCACCTGCAATGGCTTGGCATCTTTTAATATAATTCTCCCTTTTATCTACCGGGCGTTCAACAACCGTGAAACCTGGATCTGATCGTACCGCATTCCGGCCCATTTGACGAACCAGTCCATAATAACTGGCGACCTCTTGTGTCTCCAAAACAACAGTATCCCCTTCGGGATAGTTAAACACAACAACATCCCCCCTTTTTATTGTACTGAATCCATGCAAGCGACGATACTTAATATTTACGCCCTCCCAATAAGCTTTAGTGCTGGTTAACGGCATTGTGTGATGCGCAAAAGGAAATGCAATAGGAGTCATCGGAACCCGTGGCCCGTAATCTACTTTACTCACAAAGAGAAAATCGCCAATGAGCAACGACTTTTCCATTGAACCTGTCGGGATGGTATATGCTTCCAATAAAAAGCTTCTGATAAGCGTTGCGGCAACAACGGCGAAAAGAATGGCATCCGCCCATTCACGCGGAGCTGTTTTTTTATAAGGATGTTTTGCTTTAAATTCCCGCGTGGCCGACTGGCCGAGATAATGAGTATTTTTATCAAATCCCCATACCGGAAACGCAAGAAAAGGAATCACGATGCACGACACATGGTTAACAAAACTAAATTTTCCGAAACTCTTCGCGAAGTCTATTAATATGCCAATCCACACAATAACGTTAATAACCGGGATAAAATATAATACCATCCACCACATTGGCCGGCCGGTTAATTTCAGCATTATATAGAAGCTGTAAATGGGAATAAGTGCTTCCCAGCCTTGTCTGCTAGTTTTTACAAACAACTTCCATAAACCAATATGATAGCCAATAAGTATGGCAATAATTATTACGTAAAATTCTAAATTCTCCATGTAAATCAAATTAATCAGCATACAGCTAGTAGAAACTCCTGCGCAATTTCTCAAATTAGATATACACTTAACTTCTTTGTTACGAAAAATAAAAAAGTCCGAAAGTGATCTATACTTCCGGACTTTAATCTTCTAATTTTTTAATCTAATTAATGTATCGCATCGAAAATTCTGTTCCAGCGTATCTTGCCTAAGAAAGAACCATTCGTATCAAAGCTCATCCAGATAAACTTAGCCTTTCCTACAATATGATCCTCGGGTACAAAACCCCAGAATCTGGAGTCTAAAGAGTTGTGTCGGTTATCGCCCATCATCCAGTAATAATCCATCTTGAAGGTGTAAGAATCAGCAGGTTTTCCATTGATTAGCACCTGTGCGCCCCGTTGCTCAAACGTATTACCTTCATAGACACTGATCGCACGCTTATAGATTGGAATTGTTATGCTGTCAAGTTTAACTGTCATCCCTTTAGCAGGAATAACGATCGGTCCATAATTATCTTCATTCCATTTGAAAGAGTCCTTCCACGGGTAAACCTGCGGGTTATTATAGCCCTTAACCATAATTCGTGGAATGACAGACTTAACGATCGGCCATTTTTTAATTGTTTCTGCTTCCTCTTTAGTCATATACAAGACATAAGTATTCGCAGCTTCAGGCTGATATTCAATATCCATTTCCTGCAAAGTTCGCGGATTAAGATCAGTACCATCGGTAATTACAAAATACGATGACTGTCCGAATTGAGGAGTTTCCGAAGCCTTACCATTTACGTATACCTGAGTATTTACAACACTTAAAGTATCACCTGCAATGGCTACGCAACGTTTGATATAGTTTTCCCGCTTATCCACAGGCCTGTTATACGGTTCATCTGCATCCATAGGATAGTTAAACACTACAACATCACCGCGTTTTATATGGGTAAACCCAGGCAATCTCCGGTATTTAAGACTCAGACCATCCCAGTAAGCTTTTGTACCTGTGAGGGGCATCGTATGATGAGCAAATGGAAACGCTATGGGGGTCATCGGAATACGCGGCCCGTAATCTACCTTACTAACAAATAGAAAATCGCCGATCAGTAAGGATTTTTCCATTGAACCTGTCGGGATGGTATACGCTTCCAGCAAAAAGCTTCTGATAAGAGTTGCTGCAACAACAGCAAAAAGTATTGCATCTGCCCATTCTCGTGCTGCTGATTTTTTATAAGGATGTTTCTTTTTAAATTCCTGTGTGGCAGACTGGCCGAGGTACTGCGTATTTTTATCAAAACCCCATACCGGAAACGCGAAAAAAGGAAGCACGATACTTGCAACATGCTCGCCGAAACTAAATTTGCCGAAACTCTTCGCAAAGTCTATTAATATGCCAATCCATACAATAACATTAATAACCGGGATAAAATATAATACCATCCACCACATTGGCCGGCCGGTTAATTTCAGCATTATATAGAAGCTGTAAATGGGAATAAGTGCTTCCCAGCCTTGTCTGCCCGCTTTTACAAACAACTTCCATAAACCGACATGGTAGGCAACAAGAAGCAGAACAATAATTATATACAATCCAAGGTTTTCCATTAAACTATTTAAATATTAAAATCAAACATATCTTTTACCGAATAAAAACCTTTTTTACCCTGTAACCATTCGGCTGCCAATACAGCCCCTAAAGCAAATCCTGCCCTGCCATGAGCCTTGTGTTTAAACTCAATATCGTCTACTTCAGAACTGTACACTACGGTGTGCGTTCCAGGCACATCCTCAATTCTATGAGACTCAATGAGCAATTGCTCTGGCTTGGTAATTAGCTCCGGACCATCGCCGACAAGCTCATTAACCCATTGGTTCTTCCTGTCTAAACCATCTAAAATACCTTCGGCAATTGTGATAGCAGTTCCGCTTGGCGAATCAAGCTTTTGCGTATGGTGAATTTCTTCGACAAGCACATCATACTGAGGGTAGCGATTCATAATCTTTGCCAACACTTCATTCACAAAGAAAAATACATTTACGCCTACACTGAAGTTAGACGCATACAGCAACGCATTGTTACTTGCTTCACATTCCGCCTTAATCGTTTCAATTTTATCATACCAGCCGGTGGTTCCAACAACCAGAGGTAAGCCTGCTTCGAAACATTTTTCAATATTTGAAATAACAGAAGCCGGAGTACTAAAATCAATAGCTACATCTGCTTTCTGTAAGTTTTCTGTTGTTTTCTGATCGATATTGTTCTCATCAATCTTCAGAACTATTTCATGACCGCGGTCTAAAGCGAATTGCTCTATTATGCGGCCCATTTTACCATAACCTAAAAGGGCTATCTTCATAATATTAATTGAATTTTTATTGCCGGAACCGGCGGAATATATGCGTGAGATACAGAGGGAATTATTGAAGGCTGTATTTTAAAACCTAATTCGTCGCTGATGTCAAAACGAAAAAACTTGGCATCAACATATGCATCAATTATATTTATGGCGTATAATCCCACAGCTGCTAAAACACTCAAATCCCGGTTACGCCGATAATAGTCTTTATACTGAATAAGTGCTTGTTGATCAAGCAATTTGATAAGATCAGGATCCCGCTTTTGGTCCGGAAACTCATCTCTAAACTGCAATTCACTCAGAAACTTTTTATAATACCGTTGGTTGAAATCTACTGCCAAACCCAAGCCAATAAAGCCTCCGTATATGATCGGGACTTTCCACCAGCGACCATTGGTTACCTGGCCCCAGCCCGGTAAAATCGCAGAGCGTCTTATTGCTACTTTGGGTAATCTCTCCAACGCCAGCCTCGCCGAATCTTTTACAACCTCAGGTTTTACTGGTGTGGCAGACTTTAAATTATTTATTGTATCTGATGGAGCATTAAAAACCGGATTTCGTTTTGCGTCGGGATTACGAAGCGTAGAATCAGCAACGAGAACAGTAGAATCGGTCTGCGAAAAGCCCTGCAGCGAAAAACAGCAAATCATCACAAACAGAAATACTCCTAAACGATACATTACCAGTCTAATAGTTCAAGTATACGACTTAAATCATCTTCAGAGACAAACGGAATTTCTATAGCTCCTCTTCCATTTCCCTGAACTTTCAAAGAAACTTTGGTAGCAAACTTAGAGGTCAGATCATCCTGAATTTTCCTATACTCAAAAGAAACTGGTTGAGGTTTAGTTTCGTTTTTTTTAACTCCTGAATTTTGAATATCGCGTACCAGCTCTTCAGCTTTGCGAACCGATAAGCCCTTAGTTAAAATCTCTTTATGAACGTACAATTGCTTGTCAATCTCTTCAAGACCCAAAATAGCCTTGGCATGCCCCATTGAAATCTGACTATCACGGATCGAAGCTTGAATAGCAGGCGGCAATCTTAATAAACGCAAGTAATTGGTAACTGTAGACCGATTTTTACTCACCCGTTCTCCAAGCTCTTCTTGCTTCAAATTACATTCGTCCAGCATGCGCTGAAAGCTTAAGGCAACTTCTATTGAATTAAGATTCTCTCGCTGTATGTTCTCGATTAAAGCCATTTCCAACATCTGCTGGTCGTTAGCGGTGCGAACATATGCCGGAATTTCTGTTAATCCGGCAAGCTTTGATGCTCTTAAACGTCGTTCTCCTGAAATTAACTGGTAAGCATTGTTTCCAGCCTTCCTTACGGTAATCGGTTGTATTAAACCCTGAAGTTTGATTGAATCTGAAAGTTCCTGTAAAGCCTCCTTATCAAACTCTGTACGCGGCTGATAAGGGTTAACTTCAACTTCACTTATTTTAACATGAGATATAAGTCCCGAAGATGACGCCTGGTATTCACCAGAACTTCCATTGCCCCCAAGAGATTTCGACGACTGTACCGATTCTGAATCATCTAATAGCGCACTTAATCCCCTTCCTAATCCTGTTTTCTTTTGATACGTCATGAAATAACCGTTGCTTGTTTTGTTTCTTCCTCGCCAACCATGCCATTTTTGCGAATAATCTCGCGTGCCAGGTTCAGGTAATTGATAGAACCTTTACAGTTAGCATCGTGCATAATAACAGATACACCATAGCTTGGCGCTTCACTTAAACGGGTGTTACGCTGAATAATTGTCTCGAAAACCAGCTCCTGAAAATGAGTTTTAACTTCTTCAACCACCTGATTTGAAAGCCTTAAGCGAACATCATACATCGTAAGCAGGATACCCTCAATTTCCAGATCCGGATTTAAACGATTCTGAACAATTTTGATCGTATTTAACAATTTCCCTAAACCTTCCAATGCGAAATACTCGCACTGAACCGGTATAATCACGGAATTAGCTGCAGTAAGCGCATTAATTGTAATCAAGCCCAGTGAAGGAGAACAATCGATGATAATGAAATCGTAGTCATCCTTTACCTTGTCCAATACCAGCTTCATTTTGTATTCACGCTCTGCCAGATTTATCATCTCGATTTCTGCACCCACCAAATCAATGTGTGCCGGAAGCAAATCGAGGTTCGGAGTTTCTGTTTTTTGGATAGCATCACGGGGTTCTACATCGTTAATGATGCACTCGTAGATACTTGCCTTAATGGTGCGGGGATCAAAGCCAATGCCCGATGTTGAATTTGCCTGGGGATCTGCATCCACAAGCAAGGTGCGATATTCTAAAACAGCTAAGCTAGCTGCCAGATTAATAGATGAAGTAGTTTTCCCAACTCCCCCCTTTTGATTAGCTAACGCAATAATCTTACTCATTCTTTATCCTGGTTTCAAGGGTAATTTGTGCTTACAGAAAGATTAATAGTAAATTAAAATAGTACTTTTGCCCTTCTGAAAGCCATTTAACAATCGCCTAAGATACAAACTTTATACAATTTAATCAGAGCAGCGCCTTTTGGTTTTAAACATATTATCCACAAATGACCACCATTATTGCGAGTACAAATAGACCTGAAAGTTATACATTAAGAGTAGCTGAGCATTACCAAAATATGCTCAGGAGCTTGAATGTTGACGCTGAAATTTTATCACTTGCAAATCTTCCTGAGAAAATTATTCACCCTGCAATGTATGAAAACCAGAAGATAGAAAGCTGGCAACCAATTCAACATTTAATTTCTTCAACTCAGAAATTCATTTTTGTAATCCCTGAGTACAATGGCAGTTTTCCCGGAATTTTAAAGGTATTTATTGATGCCTGCGAATTTCCATCAAGCTTTAGCGGCAAAAAGGCTGCATTAGTGGGTATCTCGACCGGAAAATATGGAAATGTTAGAGGAGTGGATCATATGACAGGTATTTGTCATTATATGAACCTGGATGTGATGTCGCTAAAACTGCATATTCCGCATATTCATAAAGAGTTTGACGAGAACAACCAGTTATTTAAAGAAGATACATTGAAATTCACGAAACAGCAAATTAAGAGGTTTGTTGGATTTTAAGAATCGATATTCCTTTTACAAATCCAAAAAACTTCCTACAACTGCAACAGCGCCTTCAACTTCACATGTCCTGTTTTACTCACGGGCAGGCTTTCGCCGGATTTAATTACCAGCCGGTAAGAATCTTTTTCATACGGCACCAGCTTGGTTATTTCCGAAACCTTCACAATAAAAGAACGGTGCACCCGTATAAACTGTTTATCATCCAGGCTATTTTCGAAAAAATGCATGGTTTTATTTTTCAGGAATACGCCTTCTGAAGTATGAAGTTTCACGTAATCATCATAAGCTTCAAGATAAACTACGTCGGCGATGGGTATGATTTTAATTGAACTTCCTGATTTCACCACGATGCGCTCACTATGAGCAGGAGAAACCGGCGTAGTTTCCAGCAGAGCCTGCATCTGCTGCCTGGCATCCGACAGGTTTTTTCTTTCCAACCACCTTTCAACCGCTTTTTTAAAACGATCTTTAGAAAAAGGCTTCAGCAAATAATCTATCGCATGAGTTTCGAAGGCCTTAATGGCGTATTCATCAAATGCTGAAGTAAAAATCACACCCGGGCGCTGGTCAATTAGTTCAAGCATCTCAAAGCCCGTAATTTTCGGCATCTGAATATCCAGGAAGATCAAATCGGGTTTATACTGAGCAATGGCTTTAACACCTTCAAATCCATCACCACACTCGGCTATAACCTGAACTTCGGGATACTCTTCCAAATATTCTTTAACCACTTCTCTGGCTAAAGGTTCGTCATCTATAAGGATAGCCTTTGTCATACTTGCGGAATCTTAACGCTTGTGATAAAAATATTGTTTTCGCCATAGGTTTCAAGCAAATCAGTTCTTGCGAATAACAAATAGAGCCTTCTTTTAATGCTATCCAACCCAAAACCGGTTCCGCTATTCGGCCTCACGGTATCTTTATCGTAGGGATTTTGAATGGTCATCACTAAATAATTTTGCACACATTTTGCATCGATCGTTATGGCAACTTCACCTATGGTATCATATAAACCAAATTTTATTGCATTTTCTACGAGTGGTTGCAGCAGCATTGCAGGCAATACCAAGCTGCTGCATCCCTCCTGCTGACGAATTTCTGTTTTAAGCCGATGCCCAAATCTTACTTTTTCAATATCTAAATACAATTGCAAATGCTGAAGCTCCTCCGCCAGTGTTACAAATTCATTCTCTTCTTTGCGCAAGGTACCCCTAAGAAAATCCGATAGCTGATAAATCATGGTGCGGGCTTCATCCGGCCTCTTGCCAATTAGCGCACTTATTGAGTTCAAGCTGTTAAAAAGAAAATGTGGTTGTAATTGCTGACGTAAATTATACAATTCAGCATCACGCGCCAGACGTTCGGCATCAGATTTTCGCCGCTCGCTTTCTTTCTGCTCTTGCTGTGTATACCACAGCATGCTGGTTAAAGCCATTCCGCTGGTAACAAGAAAAGCAACGCAAAACCTTATGATTAAAGATTTATCAATTACAGCTACATAAATATCATCAACGATCAGGTCATCATTATAGACTATCCTTAACAACAGAAACCTGGTAATGAACACTGCCAGCGCAGCAAGCAAAGCGCACCAGGCAGTAATATAAAAGTACCTTCCCTTACCTGGCTGATAATATCTCAAGGTATTGCTGACGATTAGTCCCGAAAGAAGAATGGTGACATTATTCACCACAGCGTCAATTATGGAAGTTTGAACATCAAAACCTAGCCAATACAGCGTAGCGGCATGCAAGCCCATCCATATAAGCCAGGCTCCAAAAAGGAAGCTTAAAACACGCTTTGATGATAATAGCGGAGTTGCCACATTCAGATATTAAAAGCTTCGAATATCAATTCCTCCAAAAATGGAAGTTCCCTTTATTACCAGATGCTTTTCTTCAGATATAGCCTGATTCATAAGCACCGGACGTTTATCTTCTATCCCTCCAAAAATTGCAACTAAATCAGACGACACTTTCCAATGCGGAGGAACAATTATTTTTGTGCCACCAAATACTTGAGTAATTTCCAGCTCTACCCTTGGAGAAACAATATCTGCCTGTGTCAGAATAATTTCGGCACCACCCATTATTGCTACTACTTCACCACCCTGAAAGTTTTTAGAAACTATATTTTTCTTAACGCCACCAAAAATTGAGACGATGTCAAGATAATCATCAACCGTGCCCTGAACGGGAGGTATCGGCTCGTTATCTTCGGTAACCCGCTTATCCCAGGTTAGGTCCGAGGGTACACGTTCGCCTTCAGGACCCCAGTTTGTAATCTTCTTTTTCCCTATTATCAAGTACAGTCCGATTCCGATGATTGCAATCGGCCATACAAAATCATGCAAATCCAACTTTGAAAATATTCTTTCAGACAGGAAGATCACTCCGATTGTGATTAAAATCAACGAACTTGGATTGCGAAACTGGTGGCGACGTCCAGTAAAAACACCAACTGCAATTAAAAACATGGGCCAGCTTATCACCCAGTTTGGAATAATAACACCCAGACTTTTTAAAAGCATTATCGCTCCGAAAATCAGCAAAGCTATCCCTACCCATTTTTTCCCCGTACCTAACTTCTTTCTCTTATTTATTCCGTCCATGGTGCTATTTAATTCAAACTTAATAAAATCTTTTAAGGCTCGTTATTTTATCAGACGCATCAAAAAACATTTGTTACGCGCTGAAACCTTCTTTTAAAACAAATTATATTCTTGTTCAAATGTATAGGAGTTTAAATAGGTAAACAATAGATATTAGGCAGACAAGACGGAGTAGTCGGTAAAGGGATAGATTTGTTCGGTTAAAAAGATCAGAACAGAAATTGTTGGGATAATGAGAAAATCAGCATTCTTCTTTTTGGCGCATGCAGCCCCGTGTTCTGTTGCAAATCCTCATATCGCCACCGAAGGGAGTGGCTCATTCCGGGTTTTCCACGACACCCGGGTTTAGTTTGGCAATTAGTGCCAATGGGGGGGGGTTAACGCAGACAGCGTTCGAAACGCTGTCTGCGTTTTCCTTAATATGCCTTTCTCAGTTGATCCGCAAATTCATCAGGAAGCGGACTATTCTCAACTGCCTTTGCTGCCTTTTCCACATCATATTCGAACCGGATAAGATCAACCTGCATATCAACATTTTCAAGCGTATCATTCAGCGTCAGTAACACATAACACCCTCTTGGATCACCGTCCTTTGGCTTACCAACAGAACCTGTATTTATGATGCGTTTAACACGTTCAGCCTCTTTAATTACCCGCTGATACGGCTTATGAGAATGGCCGCAAAAAAGAATATCGGCATTTGCCTGCCGTAGCAGATCAAGCACGTGGCCTTCCTGAAGATCTTCAAGCATGTATTCATCCACGCTTCGGGGACTGCCATGCACAAAAAGAATGTTCAAGGGTTTTTCATTCAGGTGATATTCCAGGCCCATATGGGCAGGAAGAGTTTTCAAATATGATCTGGCCTCATCATCAATAAGATGGTAAGCGTAGTTTTTACCAGAAGAATCGAATGTGGGCATTTTAACCTTTAAATCATGATTGCCTGCAATGGTTGCAATTCCTCGTTTCCGAATTTCTGCGATAATTTCATTCGGCCAAACATTATAGCCCACCAAGTCACCTAAGCAATAAACAGCATCAGGCTTTCTACTATCCAGATCCTTAAGAAATGCTTCGAAAGCGGGAAGATTTGCGTGAACATCAGAAAAAACTGCGATCCTCATATTATGCCTTACGTAACATATCCGCATATTCATTTGGCAGGCGACTATCTTCCACCGCCTTTGCCGCCCTTTCTACATCGTATTCAAAACGAATAAATTCAACCTTAATGCTGTCTTTATCGAAGAACGAACTATTATCTTTAATTGTAAGGATTACATAGCCACCACGAGGATCACCGTCTTTCGGCTTCCCTACCGAACCGATATTTATCGCGTGGCGGAAACGTTGAGTTTTCCCGATTTCTGATGATAATATTCGATGATAAGGCTTATGAGTATGGCCGAAGCACATAATATCTGCATCTGCCTGTTCCATAATACGCATCATACTTTTTTCCTCCCGGTCTTCAAACAAGTATTCATTTACCTTTCGCGGACTGCCATGTACCAGTAAGAGACTCAGTTTATCTTCATTTAATTGAAAATCAAGCCGGATATGCGATGGAAGAGTTCTCAAATAGGCTCTTTCTTCATCTCTTATCAGTTCATTTGTGAAAGAGATGGAAATTTTGCCCATTTCTTTTTCATGATCCGTCTTATAGGCACATCCGCATTCATCGCTTTTGCGGCCGATTCCAAAATCGTAGTTGCCGGTAATAGTTGGGATGCCTCGTTTACGAATTTCGTTGATTACTTCATTTGGCCAGATATTATATCCCACCAGGTCGCCAAGGCAATAAATGGCATCGGGTTTTTTAATGTCAATATCTTTAAAAAAAGCTTCCAGTGCCGGAAGATTTGCGTGAATGTCTGAAAATAAAGCGATCTTCATCAGAAAAGATTTTTCGTTTATGGATGTTGTTTTTTTGTACTCAAGAGGGCTCCGCCGTTTGAGATATGAGATATGAGATATGAGGTCGCGCAGGGGTTCATATTTATATGTTATTTTATTAACGGATTTCCTTCTTATAATATTTATTTCGCAGCCAAAAAGCCACGTTTACCAATGCGATTAATGCCGGAACTTCTACCAGCGGACCAATAACTCCGGCGAAAGCCTGACCCGAATTTATGCCGAACACACCAATAGCTACCGCGATTGCGAGTTCAAAATTATTCCCCGCGGCAGTGAAGGCAATAGATGCATTTTGCGAATAATCAGCACCCAATGCCTTTCCAAAAAAGAAACTCACCAAAAACATAATTGCAAAGTAGATTACTAAAGGAATAGCAATTCGGACCACATCCATTGGTATCTGAACGATCAGCTCCCCTTTCAAACTAAACATCACTACAATGGTGAAAAGCAAGGCAATTAGAGTGACAGGAGAGATAAAAGGAATGAATTTCCTTGTAAACCATTTCTCCCCTTTCAGGCGGATTATGCTATAGCGGCTGATGAGGCCGGCAGCAAAAGGTATTCCGAGGTAAATGCCTACCGACTTCGCAATTTCTTGTATAGTAATATTTACCACTGCCCCCTCCATTCCGAAGATTGGCAACAGAAGCGTGATAAAAATATAGGCATACACACTGTATAACAACACCTGGAAAATACTATTTAATGCGACCAATCCGGCGGCGTATTCACGACTTCCTTCTGCAAGTTCGTTCCAAACAATAACCATAGCAATGCATCGGGCGAGTCCGATAAGAATTAAACCCACCATATACTCAGGCTTATCATGCAAAAAAGTAACCGCTAGAATAAACATCAAAATTGGTCCGATTATCCAGTTCAGTATCAATGAGGCACTCAATACTTTTGTATTTTTGAATACTTCTCTCAAGTTCTCATATTTCACTTTCGCCAATGGAGGATACATCATTAATATCAATCCTAAGGCAAGAGGAACATTCGTGGTTCCGCTCGAGAACGAATTGATAAATATGGAAGAGGAGGGAAAAAAATAGCCGATTGCAACACCGAGCGCCATTGCGGTAAATATCCATAAGGTTAGATATCGATCAAGGAACCCTAGTTTTTTTCTTTCGGCTGCAGGAGCACAATTAGTAACTGACATTTACTTTTTTTCGACTTATCTGAGTTTTAAAAAGCATCGAAACCTGAATTCAAGTCTCAATGCCTTTATGTTACAATATTAGTAAGGATAGGGAATAAATCAGGCATGAAATCCAATTAATCAAATATCTACGAACAACATCCAGGCTTGCAGCAAGCTTCCTCCGACGGTTTCTGCGCAAATACACTAATGCTGAATATCCCTGTGTCGCCTGCTTTAAACGCAGCCAGTTCCTGCGAATCCAAGTATCTGGCAAGAATATCATCGGGGATTATAATGGCCTTTTCTTTCTGAAGTTTAATATTTTCAAAGCCGTTATTCTTTATTAGATCTAAATAATTTTCTTTTTGGATAGCGCCCGAAATACATCCGGCATACATCTCTGCAGCATTCCGGAGTTGAGAAGGCAGGCTCCCTACTAAAACAATATCCGAAATACTGAAATGTCCCCTTGGTTTTAACACCCTGAAGATCTCTTTAAATACATTATCTTTATTCGGCACCAGGTTCAGTACGCAGTTACTTACAATCACGTCCGCAGTATTAGCAGAAACAGGCATTTTTTCGATATCTCCCTGGCGAAATTCCACATTGTGAAATCCGAGCCTTTCGGCATTTTCCCTGGCCTTAGTAATCATTGCCTCAGTAAAGTCGATACCGATTACTTTTCCGGCCTCACCGGTTTCAGCTCTCGCTACAAAACAGTCATTTCCTGCACCCGATCCAAGATCAACTACCACATCTCCTTTTTTTATTTGAGCAAATTGAGTTGGCAATCCGCATCCCAGGCCTAAATCGGCGTCGGGATTATACCCTTTCAGATTGCTG
>CBFGOI010000095.1:0-18113 GCA_965650335.1 uncultured Pedobacter sp.
TCTTATATCCCTCAGCAGAACCTATTCTGCAGATTCAAATACTATTTCTGTAGGAGTAAATCTTTTTTCTGCAACGTCATCAGACAAAAAAGGGAAAGCGAAATCTTTAGAAAATATAACGCCTTCAAAATCCGAGCCTTTTACATAAGTTAAAAAAGAAGAGCGTTTTTCTGTGAATGAAACTTTTTGAGCCCGGCCCTCAAAAAACGTCACGAATAAAAGTAATCCCGCACAGCATATCCATCTCATACGCAAAAAAACGAAGCATAATCTAAAAAAGTATTTGAGCTAAATTATGTCTGAATCACTCCTACATTAAAACGCCTGGTGATAGGCGCCTGGTTGGCAGCTTCAATTCCCATAGAAACCACTTTTCTTGTTTCAAGAGGATCGATAATTCCGTCAACCCATAGTCTCGCTGCTGCGTAATATGGCGTTGTTTGCGCATTATATTTATCCGTTATGCCTTTTAATAATTCAGCTTCCTTTTCAGGAGTAATAATTTCGCCTCTCGCTTTTAGAGCCGATTCTTGAATTTGCAATAAAGTTTTTGCTGCCTGAGAACCACCCATCACCGCAATTTTAGCAGATGGCCATGCAAAAATCAGTCTCGGGTCATACGCTTTACCACACATAGCATAATTTCCGGCACCGTACGAATTTCCTATTATGATGGTAAACTTAGGTACGACCGAATTGGCGACTACATTCACCATTTTCGCTCCATCCTTAATGATTCCACCTTGTTCAGAACGACTTCCCACCATAAACCCGGTAACATCTTGTAAAAATACCAGGGGAATTTTCTTTTGATTGCAATTCATGATGAAGCGACTTGCTTTATCCGCAGAATCCGAATAGATAACGCCACCAAACTGCATTTCTCCTTTTCCGGATTTTATAACTTTTCGTTGATTAGCCACAATTCCAACTGCCCAACCCTCAATCCGACCTAGTCCGCAGATTATGCTTTGACCATAAAGCTGCTTATATTCTTCAAAATCAGAATTATCTACAATGCGATGAATAATCTCCAGCATATCGTAAGGCTTTTCGCGATTTTCGGGGAGCAAACCGTAAATTTCTTCTGTTTTTTTTGCTGGCGCAGATGCTTGAGTTCTGTCGAAACCGGCATTTAAAGGCGCGCCGAGCTTACTTATAATGTTTTTTATGGAATCCAGACAAACGCGATCGTTGGGATGTTTGTAATCTGTTACGCCAGAAATCTCGCAATGCGTACTTGCACCGCCCAGAGTTTCGTTATCAACATCTTCCCCAATAGCCGACTTAACCAAGTAGCTTCCTGCAAGGAAAACTGAGCCTGTTCCATCCACAATCATAGCTTCATCGCTCATTATAGGTAAATAAGCTCCTCCAGCCACGCAAGAACCCATGATAGCCGATATCTGGACAATACCTTCGCTGCTCATTATTGCGTTATTTCTGAATATTCTGCCAAAGTGCTCTTTATCAGGAAAAATTTCATCCTGTAAAGGCAAAAACACTCCGGCCGAGTCGACTAAATAAATAATGGGTAATCGATTCTCTATAGCAATCTCCTGTGCGCGGAGATTTTTTTTTGCTGTTATCGGAAACCAGGCTCCTGCTTTAACAGTGGCATCGTTTGCTACGACAACACATTGCCGGCCGGAAACATACCCGATTCCAGTTATTACCCCACCTGATGGGCATCCACCATATTCCAGGTACATTCCATCGCCGGCCAGTGCACCTATTTCTAACCATGGACGATCCTCGTCAATAAGATAAGAAACTCTTTCTCGCGCTAAAAGCTTCCCTTTCTCTTTTTGTTTGGCTGCGGCTTTTTCCCCGCCTCCAGAATAAATAGTTTTAAGGCGATCCTTAAGTTCAAAAAGATGGTGCTTGTTAATTTCCTCGTTTCTGTTAAATCCTATATCCATAGAGGAGTGTTTGATAGCTTAAAGTAACATAAATATCCATTAAAACGATATTTCAGTTTCAAAAACTTTTAATTATCACCCCTGCGATTGCAGCAATTAAAATAATATAAGGTTCCTGTACTTTCTTAAGATAAATTAGCGTCAGCACTGTTATAACTGCAATTAACGTAGTAGGAATATCAATAATTGAACGCAAACCTATAACGATAACAGCCCCAACCAAAGCACCTATAACAGCGGCTGTTATACCATCTACAAATGCCTTTATACTTTCGTTCCTGGCAATCTTTTTAAAAGACGGTGCAAGGGCGACAGTAAAAACATAGCAAGGCAAAAACGTAGCTGCGGCAGCGACAGCTGCACCGGGGAAGCCCGCGACAAGATAACCAATGAATCCAACAGTAATCACTACGGGCCCCGGTGTTATCATGGCCACCGCGACAGCATCAAGAAATTGGTTCTCTGTTAGCCAATAAAATTGCTCCACTACACCACTATGTAGAAATGGCACAATTGCAAGTCCGCTTCCAAACACAAAGGCGCCGGCTTTGGTAAAAAACAGGGCGATATCTTTTAATGACCCTGGATCATATCGCCAAAAACTAATGCCCGTTAAAAACACTGATGAAATTGCCTGTCGGTTTTTGATCCACTGAGGTGGAGCTTTAATGAACATATAAATCAGCCCCGCAGCTACAAACAGTAATACTTCCTCTCTCCGGGTGATAATGGTAACCACTATTCCCATTACATAAAAAAGCCAAAGGAGCAATTTCGATTTCACGGCCTGTATTTCAAACTTGCTGATTGATTTCAATGTAAGCTTATAGGCGCTCATACCAATAATTCCGATTACAGAGGCTCCAACTCCATAAAACACAGATTGCATTAGCGGAATACCACTGTATAGCTTATAAAATATGCCAAGCAAAACAACCATTATGAATGATGGAAGCACGAATGCGACACCAGCAAGTGTTGCCCCTAATAGGCCGTAATGAACATAGCCCATGTAAATACCTAACTGGGCCGCAAGCGGACCCGGCGCCAGCTGAGCGAGTGCCAGCCCTTCTTTGTATTCTTCATCGGTGATCCATCGTTTTCTTTCTACCAAATCCCGATGCATATACCCCACCAACGCCACTGGACCGCCGAAGCCCCATGTGCCCAGCTTAAGAAAGTAAAGTATTAAATCTTTTAGTGAGTATCGTTTAGCGTCCATGAAATTTCTGTATTTGCTTCATAAAATGTCAGGCTTAGGCAAAGCCGCAAATAGTTGATGATAAGTAAAATCTCGTTCTTTTTTTAAGGAGGCTCATTATCGGCCTCCTTAATTGAAAAAAACGGACAATGATCAAAAAGGGATGCTATCATTTTTGTAATAATCCTTCAAACGTAAGAGCAACATAATACAGCCCTCCGATTGTTGGGCCACCGGCATATTGAATATATGTTTTGTTTAAGACATTCGTGCCACCAATCTTAATAGTCGACTTAGAAGGAACAATTTTATAAGATACCTGGGCGTCAAATGTGCTGTATGCTGGTACAGCTCCGCTTACAAGCGGACTTTCCCAATTAAATCTATCTTGCCACCTCCAAACAAGGTTAAAACCCAGATCTTTGATAATTTCACGATTTCCAAAAGAAAGGTTAGTAGCCCAGGCAGGTGTGTTAAACCCGGTTACAAACACATCTTTCTGCTTGTTTTCGCTTATAGCATTATAGTTTACGTTCCCGTTAAGGGTGTATTTTTTATAAAAATTATAGGTCAGTCCCAGCGAAGAACCATAGTTATTGTAGGTGTTTTTGGCGTTTGTATATACCCTGTACCTTGTTTGTTGTGATCTGTTTGAAGCTAACATAGCGACAACGGCTTCATCGGTTCCGACCGAAATTGTATTGGCTTTTGGAACCGATACTTCCACTTGTCCAAGAAAGCCATCATATTCATTGCCATAAGCATCAATATCAATAACCAGTTTATTATTCAACAATACACTTTTATAACCTATTTCAAATGAGTTGATTCGTTCTGGTCTGGTAGGTAAAAGACTGGTAATTTCCAATAAGGCCCTATTTTTTAAGGCTGCATCAGTACTACTTAGACCGGCGGCAACATCTTTATTTACACCAGCATTAAAGGTATTAACAGAGTTAAGCGTGTAAGAATTATCCAGATATCCAAGGCCCTTGTTTATATATGCTAAACCACCTACCCTTCTTATATTTCCATTGTTCACGAAAGAAACTGCTTCAAATAAAGCAGGAAAGCGGAAGCCGTTTTGAATAGAAGCCCGGAAATTATGTTTCTGTGCAAGAGTATAAACGGCAGCAACTCTAGGATTAATTTTAGGAACAAATTCAGGGTTGTAATCCAAACGCACTGAACCAAATAACTTTAAGCGATCCTGCAATAAGGATTTAGTAACCTGGGTAAAACCCCCGAACTTTTTATAATATACATTATTACCAAAGCTTCCATCAGCAATGGGTTTATTTCTTTCAGATGCTGGTCTTGAAAAATCCACGAAATTATTTCCGTCAGGAACTACCTCATAAATTCTTGCGTCAGCTCCAAGCAACAAGCCAAAAGATTTTACTTTATTAGAAAGATCTAATTGCGCATCGGCATGGTATGTATGGCTTATCTGCTTTAATGCCGATCCGCCCGTTTCCGGAGCGTCACCTCCAACCACTAATCGGTGATCCCAGTTGTTAATGCTTCGAATGGTCTTTAACAATGAATTAAACTCTGGAGTGCCTGGTTCTACCCTACTTGCATCGGCTGCTATTCTCGCATTTCTTAAAGCTTGGGCTAGAGGAACGCCCTCATTAATATCTGTCTGAAGCGAAGATTTAAACTTAGCACCCCAGGTCGCATTGGTTCCGCCACTTGTAATGTCAAGATTATCTACCGTGGGTTTTAGATTATAGGAATCACCGGTATTCTCAAGAGAAATATATGAACGAACGAAATAATTTGCTCCTTTCAGTTCTAATTTGTGATTTTGAACTACGACGTTATCAAGCTGAATTTTATTACCCCGTTGAAATACTCCGTCCATCTTACCGATTCGATAGCCGTAAGACAATTCAGCTTTTTCAGTCAAGCGATAATGCAGGCCCATATCAACTTTCAAATTATCAACTATTGGGTTAATCACATCTTTTTCCCAATAACCGGTACGTCTGACAATGATACTTTGATTGCCTGTTTTCCCTAGAATTCCTGCTAAGCCACTGATAGTTACAGCGTTGCTTCCTCCATCATCACCATATTTATTCCATGCATCATAAGCTGGATTATTTTCGGCACCCGCCAGATCAGGAAACAACGGATTTGCGGTATTGAGATTATTTGGATTTTGATCGAGCCTGGTATCAGACAGCCAATCAGTTCCCCGCATATAACTTCCGTTGATTTTAAAAGCCCATTTATTATTAAACGCTCTTGCATATCTTACAGCTGTCTCGGTAAGATTACCCAGTTCCCTGCCCGTGCCCCCAAGATGATTTAAACCGTTTTTAGTGTATACGCTTAAACCTTGATACAGGAAAGGACTTTTCGTTAAAAGATTGGCCATTCCATTTATAGCGTTCATCCCGTACAGTGCCGATGCAGCACCGGGGGTAATTTCAACACTGGCAATATCTAATTCGGTTGGACCTATAGCATTTCCGAGCGGAACGCCCAAAGTTGCTGCCTGCATATCAATGCCATCCACAAGCTGCATAAAACGAAAGTTATTGGGGATATTGAATCCTCGGGTATTGGGCACTTTAAATGTCAAACTGGAAGTGGTCATTTGTACTCCCTTAACATTTTCCAGAGCATCGTAAAAGGATGGCGCAGGACTCTCTCGTATTGCCCTTATATCTAATTTTTCGATAGCTACCGGTGATTTAAGAATGCTTTCTGATACTCTGGAAGCTGTAACAACGACTTCTCTTCCTAAAATAGTTTGAGTGACGAGAGAAATATTAAGTTTTGATTCAGGCCCTTTCACTTCAAATTCCTGAGGCTCAAATCCGATACTCGTAAATATTAAGGTAAAGGGATATCTGGCTCGGGTTTGTAGCTTAAAATTGCCTTGTGAATCGGTCGCTGTTCCGAAAACTGTTCCCTTCACTGTTACATTTACTCCAAGTAAAGGAAGTTTAGAATCCTGCTGGACGATAGTTCCGGAAACAATAATAAAATTATTTCCTTGTGCGTGAGACTGCAAATACAATAGTGGCAGTAATAGCAGTAAATTGAATGAAATGCGATTTAATAATGTATAAAAATTCATATTTTTTTTAAATGTTTTTTCGAATGATTAATTGCTGTCTTCTGTTTCACAACAATAATTACCTATCCAAAAATTAAAAAAAAAGTCTACTATAACCATATAATCTATAGAATTAGTAGGCTAAATAACGGGATTATTTTAAACTGCGCAATATTTTTTTGAGAAAAATTAAAACCTCAGTTTAAAATTAAGACAAGTTACTTATTATCAAGGCGATAAATACAGCAATTCCGAAACTCAAAAAGGTACCAATTAAAATATATTCGGTAAGTTTTAAATCGTTTCCTTCTTTCAAATCTCCAAATCTGAAAATCGATTTTGCGGCAATTAAAAAACCAACGGCCTCAAAATGATTTGTAAGGATAAAAGCAAAAACCAATAGACGCTCCATAATACCAATGTATTTTCCTGCACTTTGCAAGGATATTTCGTCATTATTAGTATTGAGATGAACGTTGTTGGGTGTCCATTTGGTAATCAATACTTTGATGATTATTGAAGCGGGAAACGTCAGGAACAAAATTGCAGCCGATGTGGCTAAAAAAAGGGGCTTATTAAAAAAACTAAAGTCAAGCAATGGTTTGGCGGCGAAATACCAAACAAGTATTATTGAAATAAAATGTAATAGTTGATCTGCAAAAAACCAAACTCGTTTGGTACTGCGGTGTTGAAAAATTAGTTTAATGGCGTCTATTAATCCATGAGTAAGCGTTAAAACTAATACTACAGGCCAAAGATCTACATTCCAGACCATTAAAAACAGTAATATTCCATGGATCAGAATATGGAGGTATAATTTGGGAGAACGTAACTTTCTAAGTTCCTTTTCTTTTACCCAGTTATCAGACTGAAAAAAGAAATCGCCAAGTAAGTGGGCTATCAGAAGTTTAAGGAGAAGAATATCCATCAGGTTCTTATTAAGCTGCTTATTTTTTTTCTGTACAAAGCATTAAGTTCCATGATATCAGCAAAACGAGCTCTTTTTAAAGCTTCACTTACTGTGGATTGAGATTTACCCGTCAGTTCAGCGAGATCGTTTTGTGAGACCCCCCTATTCTCAATCGACAATTTTACCATCTCTGCAGAGATGGGACTCCAGCCATCCATTGCTATTAAAGCCAGGCGTATAGAGATGTTCATTTCATAATCGAATTCCAGCCAGGGGCTCTTAACGGCCAGAGTGGAACGTTCTTCTTTTAATTCATCCAGTTTTTCTCCGGAGTAAATAAATGCCTCGCCATTTGATTCTGTGATCTTTTTTGAAGAGAATTCTTTTTCGCCTATGCCTATCGCAATTCGAACATCGAGATTTTTTATGGTTCTTATGGCGGCTTTTACATAAATCGCCTTTAATAAGGCGTCTTCGGCAGTCGATTGCATCTGGAAACTATCTCCACGAAAAACTTCCCAGCTGTTGTCTTCAGTGATTAGTGTTAAGGCTTTTTTCAATACAGATAACCAGGTTTTCGCTGATGAATCCCGCGAATTGATAATATCACCTGTTAATATCGCTACCATATTAATGCAATATCGGTTAATTAACCGATAAATCAAAATATCGGTTAATTAACCGATAAATAGTAAATATCGGATAAGTAACCGATGTTAACGACTATAATTCGGCGCCTCTTTAGTTATTGTAATATCGTGAGGATGGCTTTCGCGCATACCAGCTGCTGTAATACGAACAAAACGGGCGTTTTGCAAGTCCTCTATAGTTGCAGCTCCACAATAGCCCATACTCGCTCTTAAGCCACCAATATACTGATACATCACTTCCGCCAGGGTACCTTTATAAGGAACACGTCCCACAATTCCCTCGGGAACTAATTTCTTGATATCATCTTCAACGTCCTGGAAGTAACGATCTTTTGATCCCTGTTCCATCGCTTCAATTGAACCCATTCCTCTGTACGATTTAAACTTCCGTCCTTCGTAAATAATGGTTTCACCGGGCGACTCTTCAACGCCTGCAAATAAAGATCCGGCCATAATAGCGTTGGCACCTGCAGCAATAGCTTTCGGAATATCACCGGTATGTTTGATACCACCATCAGCAATTACAGGTACACCTGTACCACGTAATGCCTTAGCACACTCGTAAACCGCATATAATTGAGGGACACCAACTCCGGCAATAACGCGGGTTGTACAAATAGAACCTGGACCAATTCCAACTTTCACACCATCCGCACCTGCATCGGCCAAAGCTTTTGCGGCTTCGCCTGTGGCAACGTTTCCGGCAATAAGCTGAAGATCAGGATATTTAGATTTAACTTCTTTTACTTTATTAATAACACCCAAAGAGTGCCCATGGGCCGTATCCAATGTAATAACATCCACACCGGCTTTAACAAGGGCTTCTACCCTCTCCATCGTATCTGCCGTTACCCCAACAGCAGCACCAACGCGTAAGCGTCCGTGCTCATCTTTACATGCTTTAGGATAGTTTTTAACTTTTTGAATATCCTTAAAGGTTATTAAACCAACCAGTTTACCTGCCTCGTTTACAACCGGTAATTTCTCAATTTTATAATCCTGCAAGATTTCTTCTGCCTGAACTAATGTTGTTCCCGCTGGTGCTATAATTAAGTTCTCGCTGGTCATTACTTCACGCACCGGGCGTCTCATATCTTTTTGAAAACGCAGATCGCGATTTGTAATAATACCAACCAACACATTATCTGCATTGATAACCGGAATACCGCCAATACTAAAATCTTTCATGATTTTAAAAGCATCGCTTACCAAAGCTTCTTCCTGTAAAGTAACCGGATCCAATATCATTCCGCTTTCAGAACGTTTTACTTTTCTAACCTCTTCTGCCTGAAGGGCGATGCTCATGTTTTTATGCAGGATACCTATTCCTCCGGCCTGAGCAATTGCAATTGCAAGTTCGGATTCGGTAACGGTATCCATAGCTGCAGAAACTATTGGAACATTTAAGCGAATCTTTTTTGTAAGAAAGGTGCTGGTATTAACATCTCTCGGTAGTACTTCAGAATAAGCAGGTATTAATAAAACATCGTCGTAAGTAAGTCCTTCAGCAACGAATTTTTCGGGATCAAGATGCATAGCAAATATTGGTGTTATTTGCGGGGCAAAGCTAGCGAAAATAATCGGAAGCAGCAATTTTGAAATCGGGAATTGTTTATATGCCTGCCGTATAATGTTATTTCTGTCGATCTTGTCGTGTTTTCGCAACCCTAAAGGAGAAATCTCATCAGGCAAGCTAAAAAGATTTCTCCTTGAGTTTAAGGCTGCATTTCCTGAACTTACTCAAGATGTATTACTTCTTTCCGACTATCACCTTCTCGAGATCAGCGAAATCAAAATATTTAATGGCTAACTCTTGCAATTCTTCGGCAGTAATAGTTTTTACTACATCAACATATTGATTGTAATATTCGTAGGTTAATCCTGAAAAGAGAATATTTTTAAACTTATCGGCATGCGATAGCGCATTTTCAAGACTTCCAAGCAGCGATCCCATCATGTAATTACGAACAAGTTCTAACTCGCCTGGAGGGATTAACTCGGTTTGTAGCACTTTAATTTCCCGTTCAATTTCATTGATCGCTGAAGTGCAAACTTCGGCACCCACTTCAGAACCGATGACAAAATAACCGGCATTTTGCAAGGAAACTATTGCAGAACCTATTCCGTAGGTATACCCTTTGTCTTCCCGGATGTTAGACATCAATCTTGAGCTAAAATATCCGCCCAGTACGGTGTTTAGAACCTGCAAGCCTGGAAAATCCGGATGATTTCTGTTAACCGAAAGCTTACCAAGACGAATAGCTGACTGTAATGCCTCGGGCCTTTCAAAATAATGTTCTGCCCCTTTTTTTCCTGCAAAAGAAAATATGTTAGGTTTTATTTCAGATCCCCGATCCCAGTCTGCACCAAAGTATTTATTTAGAAGACCAATTGAGTTATCGTCAATTTTCCCAGAGGCAATAATTGTACAATTTTCAGGTTGATAAGCAGCCTCAAAATATTCAAGGAGCTGTGATCTATCCAGGTTATCATAATCAAAAACCTCTGTTTTGTAGCCGTAAATAGTATCCCCGAAAAGGGTATTATTAAACAAACGCCGTCCCAAATAATCATTTTTCTCAAGACTCACCAGAAGCTTTTGCTTTTGGTTGGTTTTGAATGTTTGCAGTTCTGCTTCGGCAAAAACTGAATCTGTAACGATATCTTTTACCACGGGAATAGTGGCCTCAAGGTATTTAGTTAAAGTATATAGAACAACTGTAGAATAGTCGTAATTATAATCTACCTGTAAAAATGCTCCATAATAATCTATTCTTTCGGCAATCTGTTGGGCATTCAACTTACTGGTGCCTTCAACCAGCATTGAATTTACAGTGTAAGCCTGCAAAGGCTTGGCTGAATTCCAGTTTACATTTTTAAACACCAGTTCGATGCGCACAAGTTCCTGATCGCCGCCGTTAATAACGTAAACCTTTATGTTATTATCTAAAACAACTGTCTCTGCCTTAATTAAGTGAATATGTTCAACCTGTCTGAATGCGGGTGCTAAAGTTCTGTCGATCATTTAGTTTGCTAAATAATAAAGTGTTGTTGAATTTTCTCTGCGGAATATACTGTTGGCCCTGTTTCTGATATCTTCTGATGATACAGCCAAATAACGACTGGTTTCTTTATTAAAATCGGAAGCATTTCCAAGCAGTTCAAAGATCGCCAGATTCATTGCCTTATCAAGCAAGCTCATCTCCGAAAATGCCATCGTAGATTCTATTTTATTTTTCACCTTGGTTAATTCATCATCAGCTATCAAATCTCTTTTAAGACGCTCAATTTCTTCCCAGATAGCAGCCTCTGCTTCTTCCATCGAAACACCGTTGACAGGCTTACCCTCGATAATAAATAATCCGGGGTCAATACTGCCTGTAGAATGCGCATTAATTTCGCTGAAAAGCTTCTTGTTTTTAATTAAATTAAGGTGAAGTCTGGATGCATTTCCCCTTGATAAAAGATCAGAAATTAAATCTGTTTCGTAATACCCTTGCTCTTTCCGTGCCGGACAATGAAAAACAGTATAGATCGCGTTTAAAGGAACATCCGCTTTAATGACTTCTCGCTGTTCCGCGATCTGTTGTGGCTCGACCGGCAAATTTCTGACAGGCTTTTCTGTTGAAGGAATGCTACCAAACCATTTTTCCGCAAGGACTTTAACTTCTGCCGTTGTTACCGCGCCACCTACAACCATTATGGCATTTGAAGGAACATAAAACTTTTTAAAAAAAGCTTTTACATCTTCCATCTGAGCATTTTCGATATGAGAAAGCTCTTTACCAATAGTTGCCCATTTGTAGGGATGGTTTTTATAAACAAGCGGTCGTAATTTTAGCCAGACATCGCCATAAGGCTGATTAAGATAGCGCTGTTTAAACTCTTCGCATACAACGTTCTTTTGAACTTCAAGGCTTTTTTCTGAGAAAGCAAGACTTAACATTCTATCGCTTTCGAGCCAGAAAGCAGTCTCGAGATTTACCGCCGGAAGGGTAATGTAATAATTTGTTATATCGTTGCTCGTGAAGGCATTATTCTCGCCACCAACACGTTGTAAAGGTTCATCATAAGAAGGAATATTTACAGATCCTCCAAACATTAAGTGCTCAAACAAGTGTGCGAAGCCTGTTTGTTCGGGATTTTCATCGCGGGCACCAACATCGTATAAAATATTAACCACAGCCATCGGTGTAGTAAAATCTTCATGAACTATAACCTTAAGGCCATTATCTAAAGTGAATTGGTTGTATGATACCATTTTGTTTATAACGATTTTATAAAGGATGGACAAAGGTAAAAGTTTTGGTGACACCAGAAATTCGGTGTCTGAGATAAGAGGAATTGATTTTAAAAAGGCGATAATTTCGTTCTGCCCTCACCATTTAAGGCCTTTTATTTTTGCTTCGCTATTTTTCCGATAGGCTAAATTCTCTTTTTTATATCAAAACCTGCTTCGCCATGCTCTTTGCTCCTCCTTACCGAGGAAAGTCCAAGCCAGTACCCGACTCACCTTCTGACCCTGCGACATATTTATGGTTTGCACATCTGCAGCTTTCAATTTTTTTAAAATCCTGGAGCAACCCTGGAGTGTTTCTTTTTTAGATACTAGCGAACTAAACCAGAAAACGGACTTGCTAATGCAGGCACTTTCTTCTATCATCTGGCAGATAAATCGTTCTTCGCCGCCCTCGCACCAAAGCTCGGCATTTTGACCTCCGAAATTTAGCTTTGATCCAGCACTTGCCTGACCCAAATTATTCCATTTGCGCTTTGTACCGGCTGTCGCATCTTTTAAGGAAGCGTGAAAAGGTGGATTACAGATTGTTAAATCGAATATTTCTCCTGGATGAATGAGTCCGGTAAAAATATGCCCGGGAGAACTTTGCTTCCTGATTGAAATTAAATCCGTTAAAGAATTGACTTCAACAATATTTTTTGCTGAGCGGACAGCCTTTTCATCAATCTCTGATCCTACAAAACTCCAGCCATATTCGTGGGTTCCGATCAAAGGGTAAATGCAATTGGCGCCTACTCCAATATCCAGTACTTTAATTTGTTTACCAAAAGGAATATTTCCTTCATCAGCCGTGGCCAGCAGATCTGCCATGTAATGAAGGTAATCTGCTCTGCCCGGTATCGGCGGACACAAATAACCTTCCGGAATATCCCATAAGTTTATCCCATAAAAATACTTTAGCAATGCTTTATTCAGCACTTTTACCGCTTCAGGATTTTTAAAATCAATTGATAAATCGTGAAACTGATTTTCGGACACATAACGCGACAGACCGGGACAACAGGCAATAAGTTCAGGAAAATCATAACGCGACCGGTGCTTGTTTCGCGGATGCAGGTTATGTTTTTCTAATGGAATCTGTTTTATAGGAGCTGACATAGAGCTTCGCTTAATCGGTTCAAATTTACGGATCAACTTTTGGTTATTTCTGTGAAGAGTTTAATTATGATAACGAAACTATCAAGAGTATATAAAGCTTACCAAAATCACAGTCTTAGGATTAAAAAAGATTGTAAAAAACCATAATACCACACATATGAAGACTGATACAGAACTTCATTAAGGATGTAAACGCCTATACATACGAAATCATAAGCTCATCAACATCCGAATAGGTTGCCAATCCCAGCTCCTCCACATATTTACAATTTTCGGGATGATCAGGAGAAAAGAACATTGGCATATCAAAGCCAAGTTGTATATAATACTGAGTAATAAAATTTTGAACCGGTAAATTATTCGCGGTTTCTTTAATGTGTTCGGTTAGCATCCTTAAAGGCTTTAATACCAACTTGATATCGTAGAGATCAAAATCATCATATAAAGGAATCCAACGACTCTGACCATCTATACTTAGCTGAATTGAAAACTCCTTTACCCCGGTCAGTATGCCTATCTGCCTCTCTGAATAACCGTTTCCTGAAATTAAAACAACCTTGTGACCAATATACCTGGTATATACTTTTATCCTGTCTGAAATACTAAGATTCGTCATAACAATTGAATGAAAACAAATATAATACTAATTTTATTAGCATTATATATTTTTACAAATTGTTATAAAAACTACTTGAATTCACATCAATCACCGGGGCTTTTTGAAGTAGAAGCAGTGCCTCGGTAATTTCAGTATTCTTTCTTGGTTTCCTTTCATGAACACGAAGAGTCTTTTCTTTATTATAAAAAGAGATAAGATGGCTTTTAATCGGTGAAGTTAAGTTATCGAAATTTTTCCCTTTTAACTTTAATAAGTAATCGTCATAATTTATATCAGCCAGGCTATATTCCCCGGGAACGGTTTCTTTTCCGGTATCGAGCGTGCGGTTTGCTAATGATAATTGCTGAAAATGTAGTGTATTCAACGCCAGTGAATAATGACTTAAGGTAGCTTCGAAGCTTTTTACAAACAGCGATTCGGCTTCAGGATTAAGCTGCTTAAATTTTAGTTTAGAAAGTGGCCCTATCTTGGGTAGGATTGGCAATAGAAAAGAAACTATTCTTGGAATAATTCCGGCTTTTTCATGGTCGCGGCCAAACTCATGATAATAGGTTCGGTTTTTCATGCGATAAGAAAAATTGCGGGCCCTAGCCCCCGGGTTGCTTTTTTTAATTTCTGAACGCTTATTTAACCAGGCAGCTTTTATGATGGTTGGAAATAAGGTTTTAACACTCCATCTGAACGAACCAATTGCGATTGACATGCTCCCAAAAACCTCGTCTATATCCAGTCCGTAAGTTCTATAAAATGCTTTTTCGATGACTGGTTTTGAGACATTAAAACCGATAAAATCGTGGTAGTTCTTTGAAGCATAATTCTCGCGGGCAGTTTGTAACAAATCAAACCCAAACTCTACCCTAGAATGCGATTTTTTGTGATCGGCATAAGTTACAACAGTCCAAATTCAGCTTTAATTTTAGGGTAGAGCAAGGGAACGGTCAAATTTGTTGCAATTGAATGGCCATAATTATCAGCCATGTAATGAGCAAGAACCCCCAGGGCAAAGGCGTACTCATCCAAAGTCTGGGCCTCTTCGATCAGGGCTACTGTAAAATCGCCACTTCTTACATTATGGACCAGGTTTGTAAATAATTTACTCCCGAAAGGATAATATCCAATGTCGGGAATAATTGCTCCTCCATAAGCATAGGAATGCGCTTCTAATAATTGTTCTGGTGTTGAGGAAGGATATTTTTTTAGAAGCAAAGGTTCGATAGATACCTTCCAGCTGGCATCGATAATTGCCTCGTGAGTGAGTACAGAATAAGCATTGGATTCTAATGAATTAAACAGAACCAGCACCAAAAGGAACTTTATACGAAAAAAAGAAGAAAGAAAATTCATTTTTTCAGAATGCTACGCAATGTAATTTGTTTTTACCATGAATGAATTGCGATCTGGCTCAGGTTTAATATTGAAAACACGCACGTATTAATATAATAGCGAATTGATGGATTTAGTTTGATTTGTTGCGTTATTTTGTCTCTAAACAAGATTAAGTACCAAGAAAAACTCTACTCGGGATTATGCGAGCTTGTTTTCCTGGGTCAAATTATCTACATAAGAAATCTCGTCTGAGGTTGCGATTTCGGCCTTACTCTGAGCCTGAGAAAATCTATACTTTAATTTAAGAAAAGGCTTTTCGATAATATTATAGGAAAACACAGACATTATGCCGAGAAAAACCAGATTCTGAGGGAATTTTACGGGCCAGTAATCCAACTTGCTAATAAACAATTGTTGCCACAAATAAATACTGTAAGACAATATCCCTATATAGTTGAGTACTTTCAGATTAAGAAATTTGAACCAAAGTCCTTTCGGGCCAAATACCGAATACATCATTATCAATCCTATAGTGAAATTAGCAATGGTACCATGAGTGCGACCAAGTGGAATAAACAAAAATCCCAGGTGCACTTTACTAGCCACGATTGGAAAAGAACGTAAAAAAAACAAGCAGAGCGCAGACAAATAAAAAACTCTATTCCAATACTGACTAATCTTTTCAATTATCTCGTCTTTATATAAAGCAAACAAACAACCTGTTGCAATAGCGTCAATCCTGGTAAATATGGTCAATTCATTCATCCAGCTTACCGGATAAAGGAATAAGTATATTCTAACAATTGGAACCATTATAATAAACGCAATAGTTACATTCTTTCTGATTTTGGGTCCCAGAAGAAAAACCAAGGGCCAAAGGATATAAAAATGTTCTTCTATGCTAAGTGACCAGGCATGAGCCGTGAACCACTCTAATTGCCAGTTGAAATATTTAGTATAGGTAAGGGCAGTTAACCAAGATGATTTATTAATATATATATAACCGCAAACCTGAAGAACGAGATAGACGAGAAGAAGAAAATAGAATGCCGGAAAAATTCTTATAGTTCTTCTGATGAAAAATTTTTTGAGTGAAATTGTAAAGGTGCGTTGTTCTTCCTGTAATAGTAAAGAGGTTATCAAAAACCCCGAAATAACAAAAAAAACATTTACCCCTAACTGACCATCGAATAAAAAACTTGTGAATGGCAACAACCAATTAAACTGTTTCAGACTGCTAAATGCATTGTCGACCAAATTTAGGTGATACAGAATTACTAGAAGAATACTTATAGCCCGTAATCCATTTAAGCTTGGATACCTCGTTTCACTCATATTGATCAAATATATCGATGCATGGTATTTTATGCATCTTAACCCTTTTTAGCGAGGATAGTTTGCGTGAGCCTCTATTAAAACCGCGTAAATGCTTTTATATAAGAAAATTCACCAAGCCCTCTGATAGCTCAATCTTAATTTCTGTGGCTTTTTTTATTTTAATAAGTTGATCATCTGCATGGCAATAGAGCTCATCGCATTTAATGCGAATATTTTTACCTTTAAGGATATCGAACCGGGAAATCTCATTTGCTCCTTTTATAAGACCATCAACATAGGATAAAAACAGCTCTTTTTGTTCTTCCGGAATCAGAACCACTTCAAACTCACCATCGCCTGGATCGCTTTGTGGAGAAAGATGGAGATTCGGGCCAATAGACTGGATGTTCATAATTTCGGCTAAAAGATATTTGCCAGAATGATCTATCCCGTCAATCTCGAGTTCACAATACGGGGCTTCATATGAAGAAATGATTTCGTGCAATAACCTAATCGCCAGCTCTAACTCCTCCTCTGCAGTTCCCTTATTCTTTTTACCCCGTTTCTTCATCTTTTTCATCAAAAGAGGAAGTACTCCATAACCGAAACTTTCGAGAAAAAAATGAGCGGATGATAAATTACTGATCCTGCCAACGTCGTACTCTTTTACCTGCCCTTTATGCCATGATTGAATTACTTTTTCATCCTCATCAGGAATATCAAGAGTTTTTGCGATGTTATTGGCGGTTCCGGCTGGAAACAGAGCTATAGGTAGTTTATAAAAATGCCGTTCAATAAAGCTTTTAATGACTTTTCTTACTGTGCCATCTCCACCGGCAATAATTATAAATTCACTGTCAGAGGGTATTTTATCCCAGCCCTTTTTTTTCGTGGAAGAGTAGCTGCATTTAAACCCCTCCTCTTTCATCATCGATTTTAATTGTTTTTTCGTGTGCGATTCATCCCCGGCCCCGGGATTGTGTAAAAGGACTGCTGACTTCATATAATTAAATAAATTAAACTTTAAAACACCGTTCCTGTTAATTAGTTGGAGGTTAGAAAAATTTATAACGATGAGAATACTGGTAACAAACGATGATGGTATCTATAGTCCGGGGATAGTAGCGCTTGCAGAAATTGCATCTAAGTTCGGAGAAGTAAGGGTTGTAGCACCAGATGTTGAGCAATCATCAATGGGGCATGCAGTTACCCATTCGAGGCCGCTGAGCTATAAAAAATCACCCATAGAATTCAAAGGAATTGAAGCATATCGTGTGAACGGCACACCAGCAGATTGCGTGGCTTTAGGTACACATTTATGGACCAATACCGATGTGGTACTTTCGGGAATCAATATGGGCCCAAACCTGGGTAATTCAATGTGGCATTCGGGTACACTAGCAGCAGCGAAACAAGCGGTACTGTTAGGAATAAAAGGGATTGCACTGAGTACGCCGGTAGGAAAAACCGAACCCGACTTTGATCTTCTTGCACCTTTTGTTGAAAAAACCCTTGAACTGCTGCTGGCCAACAAAGAACTTGCACTCTATAATGTCAATCTGCCTCCTGAACCTGTTGATCTTCGCTGGACTAGGCAATCTGTACGCCTGTATGACGGCAAGATAATTCCGGGCACAGACCCGATGGGAAGAAAACATTATTGGTTTACTGTTTCTCCATTGGAACCTGCTGAGGAA
>CBFGOI010000096.1:0-17792 GCA_965650335.1 uncultured Pedobacter sp.
TCGCAGGTTGCGGCTATGCCAAAAGGACTAGGCCACGCCGCGGCTATGAGCGGCAAAGATAATCGTGATCACAACTCAGCAATCATCTAACTCGCTATATTTGCCCCAATATCATGAACTTCAACCCCTACACTCACAACCTCCCCGTCACCGATATCATCCCAACCGTTCAGCGCAAGCTGACCGATCATAATACCCTTATCATCACCGCCCCTCCAGGTGCCGGAAAAAGCACAATCCTCCCATTAGCATTAATGCAAGAACCCTGGCTAGCCAACAAAAAAATCATCCTCCTCGAACCCCGCCGCCTCGCCGCCTCCACCATCGCTCACCGCATGGCCGATCTCCTAAACGAGCAAGCCGGCCAAACCGTCGGCTACCGCATCCGCTTCGAGAATAAAATATCAAAAAACACCAAAATAGAAGTCGTAACCGAAGGTATCCTTACCCGCATGCTCCACAGCGACAACGCATTAGAAGACGTCGCCCTCATCATCTTCGACGAGTTTCACGAACGCAGCATCCACGCCGACATCGCCCTGGCGCTTAGTCGCGAGGTACAGGAAGTGCTCCGGCCCGATCTCCGCATTTTAATCATGTCCGCCACGCTGGATGTGCCGCAATTAGCCGAAATGCTGCAAGCGCCTGTAGTCGAAAGCAAAGGAAAGATGTATCCCGTGGAGGTAATTTACACCGGCGAGCAGCACATCGAGCACCTGCCCGACCTTTGCAGCAAAACCGTGGCTCGGGCTATGAAAGAGCAGGAGGGAGACTGCCTCGTATTTCTTCCAGGCCAGGGCGAGATCCGCAAAACCGCCGAAATACTCAAGCGCAGCCTAAGCAGTTTCGCCATACACCCGCTGTACGGACAACTCACCCACGCCGAACAACAAGCCGCTCTCATGCCCGACCCGCATGGCCGCCGCAAAATCGTCCTCGCCACCTCCATTGCCGAAACCAGCTTAACCATCGAAGGCATCCGCATCGTAGTCGACAGCGGCTACACCCGCAAATCCGCCTTCGATCCCCGCACCGGCCTCTCCGGACTCAAAACTGTGCAGGTCTCCATCGACTCCGCCGATCAGCGCGCAGGCCGTGCCGGCCGCCTCAGCTCCGGAAGCTGCTACCGCATGTGGTCCGCCGCCACCCAGCAGCGCCTGGCACCATATCGTACCCCCGAGATCCTCGACAGCGACCTTACACCATTGGTGCTCGACCTCCTCGAATGGGGCATCCACGATCCAAACACGCTCTGCTGGCTCAATAATCCGCCGGCCACAGCGCTCAACAGCGCCAAAGAATTGCTCGCTGCCCTTGGTGCCATCCAGGGCGACAAAATTACCGAACACGGCAAACAAATCCATCGCCTGCCGCTGCACCCGCGGTTGGCCAATATGCTCATCACCGCGCAGGAGCTCAATAAGCTGCCCCTCGCCACCGACATCGCCGCTCTGCTCGAAGAACGCGATCCGCTCGACCGTACCCTCTTTGGTGCCGACCTCAACCACCGCATCGAAAGCCTCCGCCGCTACCGCGCAGAACAGCGCCGCGACCGCCAATACGAAAAGATCGAGAAAACCGCCGCCGCCTACCGCAAGCTCTTCCCCATCCAAGCCGACAATTCCGCCGCCGATGCCTACCACGCCGGGCTCCTGCTCGCCTACGCCTATCCCGAGCGCATCGCCTCCGTAAAAGACGCCAAAAACGGCCTCTTTCAGCTTGCAAACGGCCAAACCGCCACCATCAACCGCGACGACGATCTCGCACACGAGCCCTGGCTCTCCATCGCCCAGCTCGACGCCCAGAAAGGGCAGGGCAAAATCTTCATCGCCGCCCCCCTCAACCCTAAAGCCCTCACACACCTCGCCAAAGAAACCGAGAACATCCGCTGGGACAGTCGCAAACAACAGCTCCTCGCCTCCGCCGACCTCCGCATCGGGAGCATCGTGCTGCAATCCCGTCAACTCGCAGCGCCCGACAAACAAAAGCTCGAAGAGGTCCTCACCAGCACGATCAAAGCCGAGGGCCAGCACCTGCTCGATTTCAACCCCGACGTACAAACCTGGCAGAACCGCGTACTCAGCCTCCTCCGCTGGAACCCCGAACAATCCTGGCCCGACGTCAGCACCGAGGCCCTGCTCGCCAGCAACAATACCTGGCTGGGCCCGTACTACGACCAGCTCCGCAAAGCAGACGACTTCAAAAAAATTAACCTCAGTCACATACTGCAGCATTCCCTCACATACGAACAACAGCAGCAGCTCAACCAGCTCGCCCCGGCCGCCATCACCGTACCCAGCGGCTCCAGCATCCCGCTCAACTATTCCCCCTACGGCGAAAGCCCCATACTGGCCGTCCGTTTGCAAGAACTATTCGGCATGCTCGATACACCCAGCATCAACAGCGGAACACAAACCGTAGTCATCCACCTGCTCTCACCCGGCTACAAACCCGTGCAAGTCACCACCGACCTTCGCAGCTTCTGGCAAAACACCTATTTCGAAGTCCGCAAAGAACTCAAACGCCGATACCCCAAACATTCATGGCCCGAAAACCCGCTCGAAGCAGAGGCGGTAAGAGGGGTGAAGAGGAAGGGTTAGGTTTGTTGAAGGTTTTAGAAAACGAACGGAACGCCTTCGTAGGTGCTGGGGCTCTGCTTTACGTTCATACGCCTGCAGGCATTGGGCGCGAAGGCCGGTATCCACTGTAATCAGGTTTAAATATCAAGAGATGTGCATTCTTTGAAGTTACTGCTCTATAAAGGTGTTGCTCTTTTTAAGTTGTTGGTTTTGATTATCAACATTTTGCAAATTGTGTTGATAAATATATTAGCATTTTTTGCTAAATACTTTAGATATTTGATGTGATGAGTTTAGCCATAGTTATCGGCTGGCTGTTTTTAATTTACTAAAACTAACGATATGGCGAAGAAAGTTTATCAAGCTTATTTAAACCAAATTCGAAGCGCAATTAATGAGCCGAATTTACTAAGCAATAAAGTTGCGAATTTTACTTCTGAAAGTCGTAATTACGGCACTAAACTTTCACTTGAGGATGTGAACGATCTCTCTGCTGAAATGGGCTTGTCGTCTTTAAAGCGGTTACTTGGAAAAGATCATCCCATCTATGTTAGCTCAGGAGATCATCCAGATTTTGCTTATTTAAGAAATAGTCAAGATGTGAGAGAGAAGCACTATATAGTTTCAGTATTTATCGACATCAAAAACTCAACACATTTCTTTAGAAAGTACAATCACGATCAGATTGCTTTGATTATCCAGACTATACAGGGTGCCGCAATTCACACATGTTCACTCTTTAATGGACATATTCAAAGACAACAATATGATGGGTTGTTCTTGTATTTTGGGGGTAAAAATAAGACCCGTGAACAAGCAATCGATGATGCGCTTAAAGCCGTAAGCTTTTTTACATACTTTATGAAGTATGAACTTCCAGAAATCTTCGACGCCAACGAATTAGATACTGTTTATACTCGTGCTGGAATTGACTTTGGAGATGATGATGAAGTATCTTGGTATATTTTTGGAGTAAATGGATGTTCGGAACTTACAACTGTTAGCTTACACACTAGTCTTGCTCCCAAGATGCAGGCGTATGCTGGTCATAATGGAATTATGATCGGTCACAACTTAATCAAAAAGGTATCCACTATTCAAAAGTATTCCACAGTACGTTTTCATGAAAAGGAACCTGTTCCCCTCATTTTTGAACGACCCGACTATCGACAATATCAGTTTAATTGGCAAGAATTTTTAGTAGATAGTTATCCTTTTATTACGTGGGATGGAAGTAATATCGAGATTAACTACGATTATAATCCTGAAACAAACTCGTTTTATCAAAAAGTCGAAATGCTCAAAGATAATAGAGCTGCAATAACAACTAGTGGGATAATGGGGGATGTCGGTCACAGTATATCACCAACTAAGTTCTATGGCTATGATTTTTGATCAAAAAAACAAGGAGCTAACTCGAGAAATAGATAGATTTATTCATGTGAACTCCATATCAGACTTAAATTTTATCAATGTGTCGAACTTCAAGGATAGGATAATCTTGAATTACGTTGTTAAAGACGATGACTTGGAATTCGAATATAAATTTGAAGTAACAAGCTATCTAATAAATGATCGGGAAGAAATTCAATATCAAACACCAGTTTTGAAACTCCTTTCGCCCAGCGTGAAAGTGAATTTAGATATTCACATGTTAATGAACGGGATAATTTGTTTCACTTTCCCAGGGGATATTCGATATAACCAAGGATTAACCTGTGGGTATGCAGTTGAACAATCTTTTAAGTGGGCTTTTGGATATGAGTTTTATCTAAAAAAGCATTATTGGCCGTTCCCTGAGATGCCTCATGGGATATACCCAATACATTGGGGATTTAGTAGGCCACAAATGGCCGCATAAATAATTTTAGTATGGAAGAAATGGAAAAAAACAAGCGGCCTAGTATTCCACTTGGTTTTGGAAAGGACGTAAATGATTATTTGAACCATTATGTTACTGTAGCTGATGCAAAAGCTGCGGCGATTTTGGCATCAAATTTTATCGTCCTTGGCGGACTTTCAACTATGGAAGTCGATGCATGCAATTTTGCCCTCATTTTTTTGTTGTCAGGTGTTTTTTCGATATTTTCCATCTTCTACTCTTTAAAATCTCTGTATCCTCGCTTAACAAATGCAGGTAAAGGTCTGATATTTTGGGAAAGCATCAGAAGTCACAAATCGTTAGATAGTTACTTAGAAGAATTGGGGAAATTAGACAATGCGAAGAAAGAGATTGAATACGGAAAACAAAATTGGCACATCAGTAATGTTTTATCAGCAAAAAACAATAACGTGAGATTGTCATTATTGACATTCGGAGCCTCTTTGATTTTTCTTATCATTGAATATGTCTTAGTGAAGTTTTCCTAGTAGTTGTCTTGGGAAAAGCCACTAACTATTACCATTTATCATCGGATGGCCGAAAATTATTTAAAAACATACATTGAATCGTTATTTGCTGAAATTACATTCTTGAATGCAAATCTCAATGTGCTAGACACCTTTGTTGAAGAAAGGGGGAAGGAGCTACATCGTAATTTTCCTTTTACAGATTATCAGCTTTATTCCATGGGCTCTACCTACAGGGATTTGACTCAATTAGAAGGTGGCAATAATTTATATCTCACTAATGTTCATTATCGGCTAGCTACTTCGAATCTAAACGGCGAAATAGAAAGGCTAAAAAGTTATACAAGTTGTCTCACAATAACTCACTCTTTTGAGGTATTTGAATCGTTCTTAAAAAACGTTTTATCAATATTAATTCAAAATAATCAGTCACTTGTGAGTGACTTGAAATTAGAATGTGAAGCAGATTTTGATGCAATAAGACGCAACTTGTTTAGAATTCAGGGTGAAAGCAATAAAGGATTTATTAAGGTGCTACGAAAGATATCTCCTTTTTTTAAGGCACATGAACAAAACAACATATGGCAGCGGAATATGAGCCATTGGTTCGAAATAATTGCAAAAGTTAGAAATTTAGTGGTGCATTCCAGATTGATTCTGAACCAAGAATTCAAGGAGTATATCTTAGAGACACATAGGTTGAAGCTTTTCAGGTTGCACTTTACTATATCAGAAGAGAATGGGTTAACAAAGTTGGCCTTAACCCCATATCAAGCGAATGCGATAATTGATCACCTCTATGAATATGCTCATCTAATCTACAAATCTTTGTCCATCGATTTTGGACTGGACTTGGATAGTAATTTCAACCATCTAGAACTTTAATCTAGTCCTTAGTCGATGCTGCGAAGGCCCCAGCTACCGCGAGCATAAGCGTTTTGCATAAGGCGCGAGCTGGTTCGAGCTTGCAGCTCGGACCTTTTATATAAACGATAATTCCTTATCTTGGATCTTTATCTACAGATGAGTCGTAATTATAAATTCTACAACAAAGAAGGCCTATATTTCGTCAGCTTTGCCACCATTAACTGGATTGATGTTTTCGTCCGCGATGAATAATTTATTGCCTTAGTCGGCAGCCTGGCCTGGTGTCGTAAAGAAAAAGGGATGGAAATATACTCCTGGTGCATAATGCCGAGCCATGTACCCTTACTGGCTTAAGTTTCAGCTGCTGCCTGAGCTTGGGTAACTTAAGCTTTGCCAATAAAAGGAAGTTTGTAACTTCCGTCTACAATGTCCTTCGAAGCTACAAGCTTCTTTCTATAATAGGCATTAAGCTAGGCTTCTGCACAGTCTTCGCGTAAGCTTAAGCCAGAGAAAATAAATAGGCTTTGCCAATAAAAGAATTTTGTAAATTCGTCTACCAAACCATCATCAACCTTGTCATCCAAATACAAAATCTCCGATCACCACGATGTTCATTTCATCAGCTTTGCCGTAGTCCAATGGGTAGATGCATTAAGCAGGCCAGCGTATAAAGATATTCTAATTGATTCTTTGAGATTCTGTCAGCAAAAGAAAGGTCTAAAGCTATATGCATACGTCATCATGAGCAACCACGTTCATCTCATTGCATCTGCCAAAGAAGGATTCAATTTATCCGACATTCTTCGAGATTTGAAACGACATACCAGCAAAGCACTACTAGAAGCAATTCAAAATAATCCAACAGAAAGTCGTCGTGAATGGATGTTGTGGATATTCAAATCAGCCGGCAGGGGCAATACTAATAATAAAGATTATCAATTCTGGCAGCAGGATAACCGCCCAATTCAACTAAGCAGTCCGGAAATGGTAGAGCAACGTTTAGAGTACATTCATCAGAATCCAGTTCAAGAGCAGCTTGTAGCTGAAGCACATTATTATATTTATAGCAGCGCTTTGGATTATTCAGGAGGGAAGGGGCTGTTGGAGATTGAGTTTCTCTAAGGAAGCTACAAGCTTCTTATTATCTGCAGAATTGAACTGCTGTTTTTATAATGACGTCGTAGCGAGACGCTACGACCAGTCACGAAGTATATTTTTAAAAGACTAATTTGAAAGACTGTTTGCTAAACTCTTATTAAATGAAATACATAGTAGTACTCATTTGTATAATTCTATCGGCATTTGGCGGACAGGCCGGGCAGCAGCCCGCAGTCTATTCCGGCAGTATCAAAGGGTATACTGCAACCGCAGGATTTAAAACAGGCAAGGTGTTTGTAAATAACGTTACAACGGGCCGACAGGAAATGTATCTGATCGACATTTCTCCTTCTGGAAAATTTTCTGTAGAAATTCCCTTAAAGTATAATAACGAAGTCTGGATAAGTTTCCCCTTTTTTCAGGGCACTGTTTATTTAGAACCCGGAAAAGAACTCGTACATGATTTCGATATTTCTATACCGGCTAAGGTGTCGTCGGTATTCCGGAACGATGGCGGGGTAGTTAACAACGATTTTAATAAGGTTAGGGCGATAACCCAATATAACTGGAACAAAGTTTACGCTGATATTTATGGACTAACGCCCGAGGAATACAAAGCCTATTTTTTGGCTATACAAGCCGAAAAACTGGCTGCTGTTGAAAACCTGTCAAAAACAGAGAGATTAAGTAAAAAAGCAGTTCAGCTAGCCACCGCCGATATAAAATACGACATTGCCATTGAACTGATGAATTTCAATTCTAAAAGAGAATCGGCATATAGAATAAAAAATAAAGTCGGTTTTAAAAATAGGGTACCGGTAATAAGCGAGGTAAGACTTGATACAGGTTATTTTGATTTTTTGAAAACCTTTAAGTATAACGATTCATTCGGTATGCAATCTTTTAAGTACTACATTTTTATAAACAGATTAAAATTTCTCGATCTGATTTATAATATGGCTGAGCCGATCGATTATACTGAACAGATTAATCATTTAAAGCAGCTCGATACTACCGACGCGAGTATAATGGCCATTATAACAGATCTAAGAAAATCAATGAAAAACAAGGCTAGAGAAGTTGGGGCGCTTGAAGGTGCCAGGCCTATTGTATTGAAAAGCTTGTTAAAAACAGATATTACTCTCGAGCTTGAACTGATGGAGTTGCAGGATTTGTGCCAAGGGATTTATCAAGAAAAGATTCCGTTATCAAATGCTACCCTGGATAGTTTAAAGCGGAGGTTCCGATACACTTCATTTTTTATGTCACTAATCGACCTCAATAACAAGGTTAGAAAGGAGATTGAAACTAGTGAACATCAAGACGGTTACGCAGCTAACAAGATGCCGGCTATAAGCACCGACAGCATTTTTGATAACATCATTAGCAAATACAAAGGCAAGACTATTTTTATCGATTTTTGGGCAACTTGGTGTGGCCCCTGTCTTCAGGGAATTCAGGAAATAGAACCGATAAAAACTGCCCTCGTGGATAAAAATGTGGTGTTTATGTATATAACAAATGATACCTCGCCTGAGACAGCTTACCGAACTCTGATACCGAAAATTAAAGGGGAACATTACCGGGTAACAGCCGACGAGTATAATTTATTATCAATACGATTTAAGATATATGGTATCCCTCATTACGCTATTGTAAACCCGGAAGGTATAGTGGTTAACAAGGATTTTCACTGGGTGAATACAGAGGATGTGAAAAAAGCGTTGTTGACTAATTAATCAGTCGCGTAAACCCCTCACTGGCTTAAGTTTCAGGCGCTGCCTTAAGCTCGGGTAAATAAGCTTTGCCAATAAAAGGATTTTGTAAATCCGTCTATTATGTCCCCTGCTACCGCGAGCATAAGTCGCTTGCTGGTTCGAGCTTGCAGCTCGGACCTTTTATATAAACGATAATTCCTTATCTTGGATCCCATCTACCGATGAGTCGTAACTATAAATTTTACAACAAAGAAGGGCTATACTTTGTCAGCTTTGCTACCATTAACTGGATCGATGTTTTCGTCCGCGATGAATACTTTATGGCATTAGTCGGCAGCTTGGCTTGGTGTCGCAACGAAAAAGGAATGGAAATATATTCGTGGTGCATCATGCCAAGTCACGTACATTTGGTGTTCAGAGCAAAAGATGCTAATCCTGGCGAATTGCTAAAAAGTTTCAAAACATATACTTCAAAAGCTTTGCAAAAAATGATTGAAGAACATCCTCAGGAAAGCAGGAGAGAATGGATTTTATGGATGATGGCTCGGGCAGGATTAAAGAACAGTAATGTGAAGAATATGCAGTTTTGGCAACAGCACAATAAGCCTATCGAGTTATGGAGCCCGGAAGTAATCGATCAAAAAGTCGATTATATTCATAACAATCCCGTTGTAGCGGGTTTTGTAACAGAAGCTCATTATTGGAAATACAGCAGCGCCATAGATTATTCAGGCGGTAAAGGGATCCTGGAAATTGACTTTGTGTAATAAGGTCCGAGCTGCAAGCTCGAACCAGCCAACGCCACCAGATTCGTGCATTATGCTCGCAATAGCAGGGTAAATAAGCCTTGCCAATAAAAGGATTTTGTAAATCCGTCTACTATGCCTCTAGAAGCTACAAGCTTCTTTCTATAATAGGCATTAAGCCAGGCTTCCCCACAGTCTTCGCGTAAGCTTAAGCCAGAAAGGGGGTAGCAGGGGCCTGTCTCTTTTCCGCACCAAAAGCCTTTAACTATAAGATGGTGATATTTTTACTTCCAGATCTTCCACGTAAAAACCAAATATAAAATGGCAACACCGGTCCACAACAGGAACGCTTCAAAATGAGTTTCAGGGAAGCCTCGGGATTGGGATATATATGCACCGGTGAGCAAGATCAATAAAATGGCAAAACCAAAAGTCAGTATTAACTTCCTGGCCTTATTTAATGGTTGATGGGCAGTAACAGTTTGTCTTTCTGAGATGGTCAATTCCTGCTCAATACTTATTGGTGCAAATTCCAGTTGATTTGCTAACACATCTAATGAATATTGCCGTGGCATTACTTCGCCCTTTTCAATACGCTGCACCGACCGCAAACTTAGTTGGGTCATATCTGCCACCTGTTGCTGGGTATATCCTTTTTTAATACGGCTTTGCTTTATTAAGTGGCCAATTTGCTGGGTATTCAACTTATCTAAAGTATGTCAATTACGTCATTTTACGTCATTGCTAAAAGGCGTAAATGTTACAACGCTAAATATAATACTTTTATCAAAACTTACTCAAATGGCTGGCTTAGTAGTAGAACTTATAATATCATGGTTATTGCTCAAATTTGTTCTTAATAAAAACCTTTTGGTGCTTGGGTTTAAAATCAATAGCAAACAACTTACACCAATAATAATAGCTTTATTTATACCGGTGGCTTTCCTGGTTGTTCATTTGGTGGGTATATCATTGTGGGTAAAAAGCCCCTATCATTTAAACCCGCATTATACTTTCGCTGCATTTACAAACTCGACGCGGTACGTATTAATATCGGTCGTTTATGAGGAATTGATATTCCGCGGAGCGCTATTATATATATTAATCAAAAAAATAGGTACTCAAAAAGCAGTGCTGGTATCTGCAATAAGTTTTGGTTTCTATCATTGGTTTACAATGGGTGTATTAGGCCAGGTAGTGCCTATGCTGTTTGTTTTTACTATTACTGCTATCATGGGATATATATTTGCATTGTCCTTTAGCATAAGTAAAACCATCTATTTTCCATTCGCTTTACATTTGGGTTATAATTTTACTTTTATGATCATATTTTCCCGAAGTAACATTGGCGAGCAATTATTGATCCCGATGTTTAAAAATGACCCGATTAAAACAGGGGTTGCATTTCAAACAGTTACTACGGCAATACATTATATCGTTTTTCCATTTATTATATGGTTGTATTTGCGTTATATGAAAAAGCGCATAGTCAGCGTATGATGAACATTCCCAAAAAACTGCTAACTATGATCAGCGGCTTCGGTTTAAATTTAAGAATCAAGTTCTTAATTCGCGATGACATAAACCTTGGCCACTGCCTGGCGAATGAAGGCAACTGCCTCACTGGCTTATTTTGTTTTTCCTGACTTAAGTTTCAGGCGTTGCCATAAGCTTGGGTAAATAAGCTTTGCCTATAAAAGGATTTTCCAAATCCGTCTAGTATGTCGCCAGAAGCTGAAAGCTTCTTTTTATAATAGGCATTAAGCCAGGCTTTGCACAGTCTTCGCATAAGCCTAAGCCAGAAAGGGACATCTTAGTGCAGTGGCTCACGTGACAATCTACACTATACTGAACCGGGCACGCTATACGAATCATATAATCTTAAACTTAAGATTAAATAATGCTAAAGATTATATTAGTTACTGTTAAAGTATCTCTTATAAGAGGTACCTTATAGGTACTGAAAGGGTACTTATAAGGTACTTAAATAGTACTTTAACCCCTTACTCGGTTGAGTCCAACCACTGGTTTGAGGTTCAGGTAATGCACAGAGCAGAGGTAAATAAGCTTTGGCAATAAAAGGATTTTGTAATATCCGACTATTATGTCTCCAGAAGCTACAAGCTTCTTTTTATAATAGGATTAAGCTAGGCCTTTTCACAGCGGTATAGAACAGACCAAAGAGCAAAACACCGAGCTGTAAAACTTTACAACGAGGACAGGCCACACTTTAGCATTGGTCTGCTTACACCTGAACTGGTTCATTCAAAGAATCTGATAGCAGAGAAATTATGGAAAACTATTATCAAAGAAAGTACAATTGTAAACCCATTGCAGACAATAAACAGCCTGTAAATGTATAGCAGGATTATTATAAAAACTGTAAACTTATTTTAGGACGATACAGGTAATTAAGTATTTCCGGCCACCACCCCCTTTAATTCCCCCGCCGGACGAGGGACACTAAGCGCTTTAGCAAAACGCCTTAAAATGACTGAACGCCAAATGCGACGTTATGCAGGCTAGGCATCCAGTGTCCCCCCCTGGCGGGGGTAGGGGGGGTGCGTATTTCTGTGAGAACCTTATAAAAACGATAAACAACTCAAATCGTCCTCGTTTGTACGAGGAGGTAGCGAGGTCTGCGAATTCTTCGCTCAATTTTGTAACCTGCTAAAAACTTGTAACTTGCCTTACTAAATGCTTATCGCCATACTTTCCAAAGACCGAGTTTTAAGAGAAGTAATTCCAAGCCTTCTTTTTTATCTCGCGTTTGCTCTATCCGTTTATTTGTTTGATAAAGCTGTACCTAGTGGGCCATGTACACCGGGAGGAATAGTTTTTCTTTTCATTCTTCCCTTTATTAGTGCAGCTCTTTTGTTGAAAGGAATTTATCAGAGAAACGGTTGAGGATTCTTATACATGACTTGGTTAGGAGGGGTTATTAGACTTTCTTTGGTGGCAAGTCGAATGCAACTGCTTCGTGGTCAAAATGACCGTTGTGTGATCCATCACAAAACGGCTTGTTCTTAGAAAGTCCGCAGCGGCAGATAGATACCACCGTTCGACCTTGCAAGCCATAGGAGTTGCCTTCCCTGTCAACAATCTCAAAATCGCCTTCAATTTTTACCGAGCCGTTATTATTTATTGTAAGTTTTGTAGTTGCCATTTTTCTATTTTGTGCAAAAGTATAATAATGCATTAAGTAAAACGATTAAATTCACATAAGCTCTTACTGGCTTAAGTTTCAGGTGCTGCTTTCAGTTTGGGTAAATAAGCTTTGCCAATAAAAGGATTTTGTAAATCCGGATACTATGTCTCTAGAAGCTACAAGCTTTCTGTAATAGGCATTAAGCTAGGCCTTTCACAGTCTCTGTCTAAGCTTAAGCCAGAGCAGGGTAGCGATACGACCAGTCAGGAGATGGTGTTGACTGATTTAACAAGATTTTTAGCGGAAATCAGGAAATAAGCTGCAAATTGGAAATGGAATAATTTATTGTATATACTCGATGAGTGCAATTGTCTGAAAAATGAAAAGACTGTGTTTCTTCTTAATGTTTTCGATCCTAGCTGCTTGTAAACCAGACAAAAAGATTTGTGAGTTCATGTCAGAGAACGAAGAACTGTTGATTTACAACAATATCTTAACAGACCTGATTGAGAATAGGATGCATGGCAGATACCTCGGGGCTAAAGAAGAAGAGATCAGAGAAAAATACTATTATAATAATATACAGAATCCCGACACAGCAAGAATGGATATTGAGTTCATTAAGGCTCACAACTCCATCTTCGGTAGACCTTCGAAATTCTGTACAATATATCTTGATACAGTCACGCGAAGAAAATTCTTTTACGACAGAGTGAGGTTTGAGCAAGACATTAAATTTAAAACATTACTTAGCCAATATACCAACAATCCTCGTGCCGCCGTGGATAGTTTGAACGGACTGCAACAGAGATATTCACCTAATGATTTTGGATTATGTACTGCAAGGATTGAGAAATTAGAAAATTCGAAAAATGATTCAGCAGCATGCACTTTTGGGCGACTAAGACTTTCAAAAATTGTATTAAACGATAAGAAAGATAAGGGAATAATGTTCTATGATTGGCATTGCGGTACTATGGGTCTATGTGGACATAGTGGAATAATTGAATTTATCAAAGGGACTAAAAGATGGGTAATTAAAGACTTTCAATATTGGAGTGTTTACTAGTATCCTCACAGACTGTAATCCTCACTGCCTTAAGTTTGTTGGTTCCGGTTTAACTGTAGAGTGCTGCTTGAGCGTTGTGGGTCTCTAAGGTAGCAAACTGCTATCTATTGAGTTCACGTCCGGCTAATGCTACTTCTTTTCTTTATGGCAACCTTATAAAAATAGTAATCTTAAGAAAATCATCATTAAAACGATTATCTCCATCATATCTGCCTCTGGTTCCCTTCTCCTCGAGGAGAAGGCTTAGGGATGAGGTGATGCGATAACAAATCCATCCCTCACTGGCCTAAGTTTCAGGCGCTGCCTTCCGCTGAGGTAAATAAGCTTTGGTTGAGATAGCAATCTAAAAAACTGGCATTGATAGTTCATTTAGACATATTTGCTATCACCTTGGTCAAATGTAACAGTCGTTCTAAGTACGCCGCTCTACTTTTGAAGCTTATTAATATTTAAGCGGTAAACCCAGTTGAATTTGATGAAAGAAAGAACCTTTTCTTGCACATATTTCAATGCCTCCCGAACGGATTCTTAAACGTCGAATTATCGGCTGGTTAGACTGTGCTTTATTTTAATCACACATGCAAAGACTAAAATTTTTACTGGTAGCGCTGCTACCGCTGGCTGCTGTTAATTATGCTTCGGGTCAGGATCTGAAACTCAATGATCTTGAGTACTTCGAAAGGCAGGGTGTAAATGTCCTTGTGTACAATAACCTTTTTACCGGAGGTTTCAACGACGAAAAAAACGCCGGGATAGAACTGATTCATCACGGAGTAAGAACAGGGCAGGGCGGAGCTGTAAGGCTATCGAGCACTCCCGAACAATGGGACCTGGTTCCTAACATTTCAAGCCGAAAGGTAAATCGTGCTACGAATACAATTCAGGCGACCTTAAGCTATGATGAATATAATTTTGATTCGCGGGTGGTGGTAACGACCAAGGGGAATGGTGTTGAGATATCCGTTTACCTTGATAAGCCTGTTCCAAAGGCACTTGAAGGAAGTGCAGGATTTAATCTTGAGTTTCTGCCCTCACAATATTGGAGTAAGGCATATTTAATGGACGGACGGTATAATCGCTTCCCTCGCTATGTGGTAGGAAATACCGTTACCAGGCCTAATACAGAAAAGCCAAAGCAATATAAAGGGTATAATACTTCAGACGACCGGGGCACGGGCAAGTTTATCGATCCGCTGCCACTTGAAAAAGGGCGTACCTTTCTACTGGCACCCGATGAACCTTCGCGACTGGTAAAAATTACTTCGCAGGACGCTGATCTTATGCTGTTCGACGGTCGCGTGCTGGCGCAAAACGGTTGGTTTGTGGTGCGCAGTTTACTTCCTGCCGGGAAGACAGGCAAAGTACTAACCTGGACAGTTGAACCCAACGCCATTAAGGGCTGGGTAAAAGAACCGAACATTGGTTTTTCTCAGGTAGGCTATGTTCCCTCTCAGCAAAAGATCTCTGTAATTGAACTCGATAAGAAGGACAAAGCGCTCCCTACAGCTTCCTTATATAAGGTAGGAAATGACGGCAATGCTTCCGAAGTATTCAGTGGAAAAATCCAAGCCTGGGGAAATTATTTTAAATATAACTATGTAAAATTTGATTTCTCTTCGGTTAAAACACCGGGCATTTACTATATCAAGTACGGCGATCTTAAGACGAACAATTTCCTGATAGAAAATAATGTTTACGACAAGATAACCGATGCCACCAGCGATATATGGATTCCCATACACATGAACCATATGTTTGTGAACGAGGCTTACCGGGTCTGGCATGGCGAGCCCTTTAAAGAAGGATACCTGCAGGCTCCGCCAAATACAGATCACTTCGACCTTCATAGCCAGGGGCCAACAACCGACACTAAATACAAGCCACTGGAATTAATTCCCGGATTAAACGTGGGTGGTTTCTTCGATGCGGGTGACTTTGATATCGAGACCGGATCAAATATCAGCGTTGTTCAGAACTTTGTCCATACCTGGGAATATTTCAAACCCCTGCGCGATCAAACTTTTGTGAGCCAGAAGCAGCGTTATGTTGATCTTCACCGACCCGACGGAACCCCGGATGTATTGCAGTTTATTGAGCATGGAACCTTGAACCTGGTAGCTCAGGCAGAGATTCTTGGCCATATGTCGCAAACGCTTTCAAACTCTGTGCTTGACAATTACCATCACCTGGGAGACGCAGCTTCTCTTACAGACGGCTTGCCTTACAATCCGAACCTCGGTCCTTATGAAGTTGCGAAGGACGGCCAGTCAAGCGGTGTTAAGGATGATTTATGGGCCTTCACAAGTCGCAATCCAAATTTAGACTTGAGTGCAGCAACGATGTTTGCAGCAGCAAGCCGGGCCCTGAAGGGCTATAACGATGATCTTTCGGCCAGAGCCTTGCAGCAATCGAAAAGACTTCTGAAGGAGGCGACAGAACTGATAGCGAAAGGTAAGCAGGACACTGTGAGCAGGGGAGGCAGATCAGGAGATATTGCCACCAATCTGCAACTCTATATCGCCACAGGCGAAAAACAATACATCGATAAGTTTCAGCAGCTTTTATGGCCGGCACTTGATCGCAACGTAAATTTTGTACTTCTGACGGCTTTAAACGCCATACCACATATGGGCGCATCGTACAAAGCGAAGCTTCGTCCCTATGTTGTAAAATACAATGATTACATCAAAGGCCTTGAAAAGGACAATCCCTACGGAGTGCCAATCGGTCTTGGTAACTGGGCTGGTAATGGTGGAGTAACCAGTTTTGGTACCACCGTTTGTTTTGCCAACCAGTACTTCCCCGACGTGGTAGATGCCAGCCATGCATACAAAGTTACCAACTGGTTATTTGGCTGCCACCCGTATCACAATTATTCGTTTGTGGCAACAGTGGGTGCTACCCGTCCGAAAGCCGTTTTTTATGGAAATAACAGGGCCGACTTCTCAGCGATACCGGGGAATGTTGCACCGGGAGTATTATTCAGAAAGCCCGACCATTTTGAGAATTACGATGACTGGCCCTTTTTCTGGGGACAGAACGAGGGCACGATTGCCGGAAATACAGGTTATCTGATATTTGGATCAGCTTTTAAGAATCTGGTAAAATAAACAGATTTCTGAGCCGACCGTAGGACAATATGCTTTAGCAAAGCTCTGCGGTAGACAAAGAATACTAATTACAGAAATACTAATTAATATACTATAAGCCATATGACTCAAAAATCACTAAATTTTGCTAAAAAGTCCGCTCTGGCCATCTTGATGGCACTTTCTATATCTGCCATGGCACAGGACGGCACTATCTATCCACTAAATGCGCCTGCAGAGCCTAATGCAATTCCACTCGGCACCGGAGGTGTCGATAATCAGCCGGCACAAGAAACCTGGTTCCGCCAGTGGGGTGATCCAATGGCAAGAAATATCACCAAAGCAACTTTAACTCCTTTTCTGCCGAAAGCCGGCAAGGCAAATGGCACCGCGGTGATTGTAGCACCTGGCGGAGGTTACAGATGGTTATCATTAGATAATGAGGGTTGGGAAGTTGCAAAGGCACTTGCGGATAAAGGAGTCGCCGCTTTTGTGCTTAAATACAGGTTGCAACCTACTCCCGTATCGCTTGAAGATTTTAAGCAATCGATGAATGCTCCGAGGCCTGCGGCTCTTGCCAACGCCAATACTACGCCTGGTTCAACACCAGCCAGACCGGCACAACCTGATCTCTCTAATCAACTGGAGGACGCAGAGGCCGCATACGCCATGATTGTTAAGCGTGCAAAAGAGTGGGGCGTCGATACCGCCAGAATCGGGATGATTGGATTCTCGGCCGGGGCTGGCCTAACCATGCACTCAACACTTAATTCTAAAACCATGAAACTGGCTTTCATTGGTCCAATCTACGGAGGTATGGGCCCGGTGCAGGTGCCAAAAAATGCTCCGCCTATGTTCAACGTAATTGCTTCGGATGATTTCCTTTTCCGCGGACAGTTTGGCGTGATCGACTCCTGGTACAAAGCCGGTATCCCAGTAGAGTTTCATCTTTACCAGAACGGCGGCCACGGCTTTGGACTAGGCAATCCAGACCGAACAAGTAACCGTTGGTTTGATGCCTTTATGCATTGGCTGGAGGTTAATCGCTTCCTAACGGCCAAATCTGCAATTAATTAGAAATTGTAGGCTGTCACCTCACCCTTAATCCCTCTCCTCAAGGAGAGGGTGT
>CBFGOI010000097.1:0-17773 GCA_965650335.1 uncultured Pedobacter sp.
GGCGACTTTCGTAGTTTTCCATTAGTACTTTGGAACATTCCCTTTACCTTATCGACTAAGCCCGAAATCGCGTTGGAATTTACCTGTTTTGCAGCCTTTTGTGACAGGAAGGTGATTAGGGTTTTGGTTATGAATCCCGACTTTTTAAACAATACTCCGTTTAAAAGGAGAGGTATTAATACTCTGGAAATATTAGTTATAACATCTTGTTGCAGTAAATCCTGCATAAAGGATTTCTTACCAGTATCCGCTTTGAAAAGACCAGTAATACTACTGAATATGGCTGATGGACTACTAAACTTTTCTTTCAGGGCTTCCTCATCCTGAAATTGTTTGACTTTCAAAAAGTCAATTTCAGCACGTAGCTCTGCCAAACTGCTAAACGACTTTTCCATTATTTCTTTTTATTAAATATCCGCTTCACCATAAAATCGTGCAGGTATTTTTCTACCAGCTTATCTTTTATGAAATACATTACCAGAGCCAGAGTGAAATATATCAATGCTACTATGCCAAATCCCAAGGCGTAAGAACCAAACTCTTCTCCGAGCTACAGTGCAAGCGTTAAAGATGCAAACATGAAGGTTAAAAGTCCCATTATTAATACAAAGGAGTCAGTAATCAGGTTTGCTGTTACAACGGTAAGCCGCTCTATTATGGTTAATCTGGTTAGCTCTACCCGGGTCGATATATACTCCTTAATCAGGGTTAACAAGTCCGGTGATACTTTTTGCTCTTCTTTAGTCTGAGTTTCTGGCATAATGTTAAATTAGAATAGTTCCTGGCATGAAACCAGGAACTGAATTATAGTTGCTCACTAACCGGCGCTTGCTCCTGAACTGATGAATCAAACCCTTCTTTACTAAATTGAGTTTTGATCTTGTCAACAACGCTTTCTTTAAAGTTAGTTAGATTGTCAATTTCCTCTGCGGCACGATCTTTAATAGAATCGCCAAGATTCTTCAAAGCATCGTTTAATTTATCTCTCGTTTCTGACCCTCTTTCTGGTGCGAAAAGAATTCCAAGAGCTGCTCCTGCAGCCAATCCGGCTAATAATGCGGCTAAAACTTTTGTATTGTCGTTCATGGTGTATAGGATTATTTTAATTATTTTCTTGCTTAATTCGATTGTAATTAATACAAAAGAAGAATAGAAACTGTTTGAATAATTTTATTCTTCTTCTGCCGATCGGATTTGTTCAAGCCGCTCTGTTGCCAGTTTACTGGTTTCGTATATCCTCACCGTAAGGATAAAGTACGAGAGCAATAAGGGGCCGTAAACCAAGCCCATTATGCCAAAAGCAGGTATCCCTACAACAACCCCAATTATTGTGATGATAGGATGAATATTACCAACCCGTTTGGCTATTAAAAATCGAATTACATTATCAATATTGGTTACAAGTACAAACCCCCATATTAAGATTCCCCAGCCAGCAGTTTCGTTTCCGTTAGCAAGTTCTAATATTCCTGCTGGAATAAAAACGAGGGCGGCTCCAACAAGCGGAAGAAATGATAAAAAAGTGGATATTACTCCCCAAAACAACGCATCAGGAATGCCAAAAATAAAAAAACCCAGCGATACTAATGCGCCCTGAACCACGGCAATGAGACCCTGACCCAGAACGTTGGAATAGGTGGTATTTTTTAATTCGTCAGCGAATTTAAGTGCATTCTGCTCTCTGAACGGCGAAAAACGAATCAAGCCTGCTTCAAATTTTTGATAGTGTCTGAACATAAAATAAAGCAGGAAATACATTACCGATATACCCAAAAGTAATGATGCTGCTCCACCCAATATAGAGGGGAAAAACTCACTGACATGTCCGCCCGCCTTATCAATTGTACTCTCTACTAAGTTAGGCTGATTGAAAGTCTTTAAAAAGAAAACATCTAATCGTTTAATAATGTATTGAACTCTTAATGGATCCTGGCGAAACTCATTAATCTTGTTCATTACCATTAAAAAGAGTGCAATTATTGGAAGGATAATTATTAAAAAAGAACTTACAATAACAATCATACTGGCCGCTGCTTTCTTCAATCTCCATCTCTCGATAATATGGAGATATAGGGGTCTGAAAATAGTATACATTACTATTGTACTCAGCAATGTTCCGGCTATATACCTAAGGGAATATAGAATGCCGCAACCTAGAATAATTAATATTATTAGAACAATATTATTGCGTTGCTTATAATTAAAGAAAGCCATTTATATGAATTGTAAGGTTAAGGTTGTGTGCGCCGATGATACATCAAAAAAGCATAACACTTATCTTCATAAAATGTTACAAAGAGCGAAATGCTTGTTAAACAAAAATCGGTAGAATTATACTTATGATAGTACCATTTCCGGGTTGACTGCTTACCTGGAGTTTTCCGTGATGGGCATTTAAAATTCGCTTAGCGTGAGTTAATCCTAAACCTGCGGCTTTGGCTTTAGTAGTAAAAAATGGTTCGAAGATTCGACTGATATTTTCAGGGGGAATCCCGCTTCCGTTATCTTTGATATCAATCTTTATTCCCGTAAGACGCCTTTCAATTGAAATAGAAATCTTTTTCTTTTCTTCGGTAATAGCTTCCGCAGAATTTTTTAAAATATTTTTCAGTGCACAAATAAAATTATCGGCATCAGCAACAATTGGTAAAGAGGTCTCTTTAAGCGGATTTTCGATTCTTAGGTCCAGATCCTGCTCAACATCTTCCAGCAATTTAGATAACAGCTCAGACAAATCGACTTGAGTAAGTCTCAACGATGATGTTTCTGTACTTTCAATCAACTCGGTTGCTATAGAGTTGATCTTTGCACAATTACTTTTAATAATATCAACCAGGTTAAGGCTGTCTTCGTTCGAAAGAGCACTTGAAAGCTCATCAATTGCAAGATTCACATTCGACAAAGGATTTCGAATTTTATTAGAAAAGCTTTTCGCAATTCTCCCTGCGATAGCGAATGTATCACCCACTGAAGAATTTCTTTCCTGGTTTAGCCTGTATGTAAGATCATGTATAACAGAGTAAAAGAGTTCTTCATTTGCATGTTGCGATACTTGCACGAAGGACGAAATACTACAGAATTTGCTCTTTCCGCAGATCGTCAACATTTCAAGCTCCAGATCGGTAATTGATCCTTCCGCATTCATTGTAGTGATATAGATAAGCCGATCTTCCTTGCTTTTATATAAACTTGCAGCGTTCGTTTTGAGCAATTCGTGCAAACTTGTCTCAAAAAACTTTGTGGCCGATGGATTTGCTTCAATAATTTTCCCGGCTTGATTAGTAATCAGCATTGGATCTTTAGAACGTTCAAAAATAATCCTGAACTTGTTTTCGCTTGTTTTGAGTTTTTGTAATGCTTGGTTCTGAGCTATAGCATAGCGAATGGAACGTTCTAAAACCTGGCCGTTAAGCGTATCTTTTATAAGATAATCGGCAGCGCCTAATCTCATCGCTTCCTCATCTATCTTAAAATCTCCCTTGCCGGTAAGCATTATAATCGGTTCTGTACAATTCGATTTTATTGCTTCATTTAATAAGTCCATACCCGAATCTCTACCCAGCCGATAATCAACCAGATAAATATCATAATGGCCTTTCAACATGGCATTTATTGCTTCAGAAAAGTTATTGCACCATGTTAAATTATAATTTTGCCTGCTCACATTTTCTCTTAAGATATCTTTTGTGAGGATGAAGTCATCTTCATCATCATCAACTAAAAGTATGTTAACAGTATCCATTTTAAGTTAATTAGTTGAAATCCATCTTGAAGCTATTGAAGCTGTAATGTTTACTAATTCTGTAAAAGACGACGGCTTGGTATAAAACCCCGAGGCCCCCATCCCGAGCACACTTGTTTCCTCTTCTTTTGACCGAGAAGTCGTTAAGATAATAACCGGAATTTCTTTATAGGATTTGTGAAGCTTTAATTTTGACAGCACCGTTTTTCCATCCATTTTGGGCATATTTAAGTCCAAAAGGATAAGATCAGGCAGTGTTCTTTCCAAGCCTTCTTCAAAACTGTATAAGTATTCAAGCAGCTCTGCGCCGTTTTCAAAAAACACAATTCCCGCCGGCATATTATTCTCCATGAATGCCTCATTAATCATCAAGCGATCATCAGCATCGTCCTCTGCTATCAAAATCAGCTTTGTCTTTCTCATCAATCAATATCAAATGGTATAAAAATATTAAATGCAGCACCCTCTCCTTCTTTTCCGCTTGCCTCTATATACCCTGCATGGTTTTCGACAATTTTCTTACATACGGCCAGGCCTATCCCCGTCCCTTCATATTCGTTGCGGGTGTGCAGGCGTTGAAACAGAGTAAAAATCTTTTCAGCATATTCATTATTAAAGCCAATGCCATTGTCCGACAATGCTATTTTACAATATTCTTTATCGTTTTGAAGTGGCAGTAGAGCCGATGAAAAATCAGCTCCTTTAACCCGTTCGATGGTAATCGATACTTCAGGAACAGTATTTTCTTTCGTAAATTTTAGCGAATTACTTATCAGATTCTGAAATAGCTGGCGTATCTGAGAAGGGATAGCTTTAAGAATTTGCTCTCCTGTTATTTGAGTTTTAGCATTTTTCTTTTCAATGGTAATTTCCAGATCCAGAAGAACTCCTTTGATTATTTCTTTAACATTAACTGTTTTAAACTCTTCGTTGGGCCTGCTGATTCGCGAGAATGTTAACAGATCATCTATCAAAATCTGCATTCTCTCCGACGCATTTTGCATGCGATTGATATAGTCAATACCGTCTGCGGGAAGTTGCAAACTGTATTTACTTTGAAGCCTGTCGCCAAATGCCCTGATCTTTCTCAAGGGCTCCTGTAAATCGTGCGAAGCCACGTAGGCAAATTGCTCAAGTTCACTATTTGACCTGTTAAGTTCGGAAACTTTACTTTCAAGCTTTTGATGCGCCTTTTTAATATCGGTGATGTCATGCATAACGATCATCACCCCAAAGACTTCTTGCGAAGACGAGCTGTACACCGGATTGTATGTTATTTTGAAAGTTTTACCATTTATGATTTTATCATATCGGTTATCATTCCCCTCAAGTGCAGATTGATAGAGTTCTGAAGCACGCGTATAATCGTCTGCAAACATGCTCTCTAAGCTTGCACCTTCGACGAGCACTCTTTCCGGATCTATTTTAGAAATAGCAGGTCCTTCTAATAGCAACAATTCCATGTTCTTATCAAATAGAAACACAGCGCTGTCCGGAACATTTTTAGCAATCGTTCTGTAAATGCTTTCACTCTTATCGAGCTGCAGGGTTGTATTTTTTAATTCTGTAATATCCTGTATGTTACCAAGCACCTGATACACATTTCCCAATTGATCCACCTTATATTTCCCGTTCAATAACAAATGACGAACTTCCCCATTTGGGCGCACAACCCGATATTCTAAGGAAAATGATTCATGAGTTTGCTTAGAGCCTTCCAGTATTTTAATAAATCTTTTGCTATCATCAGGATGAATAATTGTTTGATAATAATCAAGACTTATTCTGCTTGATCCAGGCAGCATTCCGTGGATGCGGTACAATTCATCAGACCAGAAGAAATTGTTTTTATCCATAAACCATTCCCAGCTTCCGTTATGAGAGATTGCCTCTGCTTCCCTCAATAATGCCTCACTTTTAGTTAATTTCTGCGATGCGTCATGAAGACTGGTGATATCGAGGAGTGTGCTGATCAGCTTCTTTTCATGAGCTACATAGTTGCCTTGGGCCAATACGTATTTCGAACCGCCATTTGGATGCTGAATCTGGTATTCAATAGTGTATGAGCTGCAATTCCTTATTGCCGATGACAGTTCCTTTTTTACCATTTCCCGGTACTGGGGCGCTATAATCTGCTCCTGAAGGGAGAGAGATGGAGATACCGTTGCGGGATCGAATCCAAAAATATTGTAAGCCTCATCAGACCATTTAACCGAACCTGCTAACACATCGTATTCCCAGCTTCCTAAACGAGCAATTTTTTCGGCGTTCGCCAGCAACTCCTCGCGTCGTTCCAGATCTTTCTGAATGAGAACACGTTCTCTTATCTCGTTATCCAGTCTGCTTATAATATTTTTTTCCTTCCGACTTGTGTCAATATAGTTCATACTGATACCAAGCAAGGGTATCAAATAATTAATAAACCGTAAAAAATAAGCGGCATTGAAAAAGCTGTCGTATGGCTCATGGTAAATCGCCATAAAAAGCTGGGCAAAGGTTGCGGGTATGATACTTAATACCATCATCCTGGTAAAGAGTGATGGAAATCTAATTAGAAAATAAGGAAGAAACCAAAATGCCTGGGCCAGGTAAATAGCTAGAATGACAAATTCAAACGGGTGAGTAATGAAATCATCGGGCCTGGTCAGAATATCGGTTTGCTTTAGTTGAATGGTTAAGAAAATTGCAACCGACAAAATGAAAACAAAAACAGCAAGCAATCCAAGCAGAGACTTTTTTTTCTGCTCCAAATTACGGATGTTTCTTTTGTCGATGGAGATATAATACCAAATACTTCCTGCCAAAAGTAAAGCGTGCAACAGGCGACTAATAAACCATTTTAAATAAGTATCGTCAGTAGAAATTGATGAAAAGTGTATGAAATTATTATCGGAAAGGAGGAAAAACAACTCATAGAGGGCTACACAAATTAATGCGCCGCCAACAACCGGAGTCGAAATATCTTTTTTTACAAAAAAGTCTGCAAAAGACAGCGCGCATGTAATAATGGCTGCTGAAATTCCGAATATAAGCCAGATGTTAAATAGAAGATATTGGGCCGACCATTCTCCCGTAGAAAAAGCAGGCTCTGTATCTTCCTGAATTAAATGTGGGATTACGAAGAAAACCGGTATAATACAAATCCCTAAAACAGCCAAGATAAACTGTGGCGGCAAATTGAATTTATTTTTAAAGTTTCTGTCGAAAAGTAAGCGGCTTATCACGATAAATACTCCTATTTATTCAAGATTAATTGCCTTCATTTTATTATATAAAGTTTTCCTGTCGATATTAAGAATTTTTGCAGCTTTTGTCTTGTTAAAATTAACCTCTTTTAAAACCTTTATTATTGTTTCATATTCAGCTTCGTGCGCTGCGTTTTTAAGGTCCCGATTGTTTTCTTTTGATTGCAAATTCCCAACCGCGGTTTCAATTGCCGATACTTTTGCGAAGGTGGAGATTTCTAGGGGTAGCGCTTTTAATGGAATAAGATTGGATTCTGTTAGAAGAGTTGCCCGTCTGATTACATTCTTCAGTTCCCTTACGTTGCCGGGCCAGTTATACGTTAATAAGCAATCGATAACTTCATCAGAGAAGCCTTCTACGTTGCGGTTCAATTCCTTATTTGCCATGTCTAAAAAGCTCTGCGCAAATAATAAAATATCTCTTTCGCGTTTTCTTAAAGGTGGAAGATGAATACTGAATTCGTTAAAACGATGAAATAGATCTTCCCGGAAGCGTCCTTTTTGAATAGCGTCTACCAGGTTTTCATTGGTTGCTACAATAATCCTCACGTCCAGCTCTATTTCTTTAGTGCTTCCAATCCTTTTTACTTTTCTTTCCTGAACGGTCCTCAGCAAAGCAGCTTGAATATCATAAGAGAGATTGCCCACTTCATCCAAAAGTAGCGTTCCGCCATTGGCCATTTCAAAGTGACCAATTTTTGTGTACAAAGCCCCAGTAAACGACCCCTTCTCATGACCAAAAAACTCGCTCCCTGCTAACTCTTTAGTGAGGGATCCACAATCCATAGCAATAAATGGCTTATCTCTCCGGTTGCTTTTCATATGTATGGCTTTGGCAACAGATTCTTTCCCTGTTCCGCTTTCGCCTGTTAATATTACACTATAGTTGGTGGGAGCAATTATTTCGATCTGACGTAATAGATCTTTAGAGGCAGCACTTTCACCAGATATAAATTCTTCCGGCAAATTACCGGCTAGAACTTTTTCTTTTTTTACTGCGGCCGAAGGATTTTCGGGCAAGCTTTTAGATAAAACCTCCTGTGTTTCAATTGCTTTGTTTATGGTATTTAATATTTCATCGGGGTATAAAGGTTTCGTAATGTAATCATACGCACCCATTTTTATAAGTTCAACCGCTAATTTGATATCAGAATACCCAGTGATGATAATAACTCCCGTCGCCGGATAGGCTGCTTTTATCTTTCTAAGCATCTCGCGACCATCTGTATCTTCGAGCCTAAAATCGCATAAAACAAGATTGTAATTATCTTTAGCCAATAATTCCATTGCTACGCTACCGCTTGTGGACGTAGATACTTCAAAGCCATTGCGTATCAAAAATTTTGAGAGCAATAAACCTATATTGATCTCATCATCAACTATTAAGATTCTTTTCATAAACAATGCCCCTTTTTTGCTAAATATATAGTTAAATATTTTAATTGGGAAAAAAATTCTACAATAAATAGTATAGGTTTATTTATTTAGCTATTAGTATATTATTTAAACACAGGGTTTCTTTTCTGAAGGAATGCAGACACCCCTTCCTTGAAATCTTCTGCTCCGAAGCAATTGGCAAATTCTTGAATTTCAGATTCATAGCCCTCGTCGTTATAACCCGAGTTTACAGCCCTGATCGCTGCAGCTACCGCTAATGGAGAACGTGTCAAAATCTTCTGGAGTAAAACAATTGCGGTATTCAACAGAAAATCTTCAGGCACAACGTGGTTCACTAAGCCCAGCTTGTAGGCTATTTCTGCCTCAATCATATCGCCGGTTAAAATCAATTCAAATGCTTTGGCTTTTCCAATCAATCTGGGCAGCCGCTGCGTTCCTCCGTATCCCGGAATCAAGCCCAATGATACCTCTGGCAAGCCTAATTTTGCATTTTCTGACGCTATTCTAAGATGGCAAGCTAGTGCCAACTCCAAGCCTCCGCCCAGCGCAAAACCGTTTATCGCAGCAATTACTGGTTTCTGACCTTGTTCAATTAGGTTAAACACCTTAGATTGCCCCTCGGTTGCCAGGTTTAATCCTCCAACCTGGTCGAGTTCGCTCAACTCCTGAATATCCGCACCGGCGGCAAAAGCCTTAGACCCGGCTCCCGTAAGAATTATTCCGCCAACAGCGGGATCCTTGAAACCATCGCTAAATGCCAGGTGAAGCTCATGCAGGGTTTCTTTATTTAGAGCATTTAACTTGCTTTCGCGATTGATTGTGATCGTAAGTATTTTATTCTCGATGGATGTAAGCAGGTTTTTGTACATAGGTGATGTGTTTTCGGTTAAAAATTCCTATTCTCTGATGCCCATTCCTGGATATATTCGGCAATTTCTTTGGTCGGTGTTCCTGGCGCGAAAAGCTTGCCTACACCCATTTCTTTTAATATTTCCTGCTCCTTAGCAGGAATGATTCCCCCTCCTGTTAATAAAACGTCGTTAAGCTCCAGTTCTTTCATTAATTGAATAATTTTCGGGAAAACAGTCATGTGTGCTCCCGATAAGATCGAAACGCCAATGGCATCCACATCTTCCTGTAAAGCACTGTGTACCACCATTTCGGGAGTTTGCCTCAATCCTGTATAAATTACTTCCATTCCTGCATCACGCAAGGAAGTTGCGATAACTTTTGCCCCCCGATCGTGCCCATCCAGGCCAACTTTTGCAATCAGTACTCTGATAGGCCGATTCAACGTTTTCATACTTATAAAAGTAGTAAGAAGTTTTTTATAAATCCCTCAAAGATACTTTACTCTGAGGCTTTGAATTTTGCTACTTTTGTAACCTTTATTTTAAATATGAGCGAAGAACGATCATTAAATTTTATCGAAGAGATAATTGAAGAGGATATAAAAAATGGAAAGCACCAGGGACGGGTTCATACCCGCTTCCCTCCGGAGCCAAATGGTTACTTACATATTGGCCATGCTAAATCTATTTGTTTAAATTTTGGCCTTGCTCAGAAATATAATGGTAAAACCAATTTAAGGTTTGATGATACAAATCCGGAAACGGAAGACACTGAATACGTTGAAAGTATAAAGGAGGATGTTAAGTGGCTGGGCTTCGAGTGGCAAAATGAGTTGTTCGCATCCAATTACTTTGATCAGCTATATGAATTCGCTGTAAAACTGATCGAAAAAGGCTTGGCTTACGTTGACGACGGCACTCCTGAAGAAATAGCCGAACAAAAAGGAACTCCTACAGAACCGGGAACTGCTTCTCCATATCGCTCGCGAAGCGTAGAGGAAAATTTAAGGCTGTTCGCCGAAATGAAGGACGGAAAATACAAGGATGGCGAGAAAGTTCTAAGGGCAAAGATCGATATGGCATCGCCAAACATGCACATGCGCGACCCGCTAATGTATCGGATACGTCATGCTCATCATCACCGCACAGGCGATAAATGGTGCATTTATCCGATGTATGATTTTGCCCACGGCCAGTCAGATTCGATTGAGGGAATAACACATTCGCTCTGTACACTTGAATTTGTGAGTCACCGCGAATTATACGATTGGTTTATCAACGAACTTGAAATTTTCCCGTCGAAACAATATGAATTTGCTCGTTTAAATATGACTTATACCGTTACCAGCAAGCGAAAACTGCTTCAACTGGTTAACGAGGGTTTTGTTAACGGCTGGGACGACCCAAGGATGACCACCATTAGCGGTTTACGCCGCCGTGGATTTACTGCGCTTTCTATCAGAGATTTTTGTGAAAGAATTGGTGTGGCGAAACGGGAAAATATAATTGATATCAGTTTACTTGAATTTTGCGTTCGCGAAGATTTAAATAAAACTGCATGGAGGCGGATGGGCGTTCTGGATCCGATAAAACTAATTATCACCAACTATCCTGAAGGTAAAGATGAAAAGCTTTACGGAGAAAATAACCCTGAAGTTGAAGGTGGCGAAGGCATGAGGGAAATTCCTTTCGGAAAAGAACTTTGGATTGAACGTGATGACTTCATGGAAAATCCAGCCAAAAAATATTTTCGTTTAGGGCCAGGATTAATGGTACGCTTAAAACATGCGTACATTGTTAAATGCGAAGATTTTGTAAAAGACGAAGCAGGCAATATCACCGAAGTTCATTGTACCTATATCCCGGAGTCAAAATCGGGTGAGGATACTTCCGGCATTCACGTAAAAGGGACTATCCATTGGGTAAGTGTGCAGCATGCGGCTACAGCAGAAGTAAGATTATACGACAGGCTTTTCCGGGTTGAAGATCCGGGGAATGAAGAGCGCGACTTTAAAGAGTATATCAATACGGATAGTCTTCAGATCATTCCGACAGCATACATTGAGAAAGACCTTGCAACAGCCGAAGTTGGCAGAGGATACCAGTTTTTAAGGAAAGGATATTTCACCCTCGATAAAGATTCAGGTTCAGAAAAACTTGTCTTTAACAGAACCGTTACCTTAAAAGATACCTGGGCGAAGGAAGTAAAGAAAGGGTAGCAGGATTTCAGGCAAAGAACGCAAAGTTATTACGTACGCAAAGAGCCCCAGGGTTTTACCATGTACTCCTATTTCTTAGCGATCTTCGCCCATTGTTTTATCTGCTTTGCGCTAAAATTGCTTTCTTGAACCAGTCGGATAACACATTAAATCTATGGCAACCATTGCTCCATTAGCAGAACGCATGCGTCCGGCAAGTCTGGATGATTATGTCGGACAACAGCATTTAGTTGGCCAAAACGCCATACTGCGCAGGGCGATCGAGAGTGGAAATCTCCCTTCACTTATTTTATGGGGGCCTCCGGGCGTTGGCAAAACCACCCTGGCTTATATTATTTCCCGCCAACTTGACCGGCCATTTTTTAGTTTAAGTGCAATAAATTCGGGGGTCAAAGATATCAGAGAGGTTATTGAGAAGGCTACCGCACTTAAAGAAACTGAAGAAAATCTGCCGGTTTTATTTATTGATGAAATCCATCGGTTTTCTAAATCACAACAGGATTCGCTTTTAGGTGCAGTTGAACGTGGTCTGGTTACCCTTATCGGTGCCACTACAGAAAACCCATCTTTCGAAGTTATTTCGGCTTTGCTATCGCGATGTCAGGTATACATTCTAAAACCTCTAACAGAGGAAGATCTTACACACTTAATAGAGCGTGCCTTAAAAGAAGATGAAAATTTATCGCGCAAGCAGATTGAAATAGAAGAATACGAAGCCTTGTTTCGTCTTTCGGGCGGCGATGCACGAAGACTTTTAAATGTTCTTGAGCTGGTAATTAATGCAATCGGCGCAGACAAACTCACAATTACCAACCAGCTGGTGTTAGATAATGTGCAGCAGAATATGGCTTTATATGATAAGGCCGGCGAGAATCATTACGACATCATTTCAGCGTTTATAAAATCCATCCGCGGAAGCGACCCTAACGCCGCGGTTTATTGGCTGGCAAGAATGATTGCAGGTGGGGAAGATCCGCTTTTTATTGCGCGGCGACTACTAATTTTAGCTTCAGAGGATATAGGTAATGCCAACCCGAATGCATTGCTCTTGGCCAATAATTGTTTTCAGGCGGTGAATGTTATTGGCTGGCCTGAATCAAGGATAATCTTATCGCAAACGGTGACTTATCTGGCGTCTTCGCCAAAAAGCAATGCCAGTTATGAGGCTATAAACGCCGCTCAGGAACTTGTTTCGCGCACCGGAGATTTACCTGTCCCCTTGCACATACGCAATGCTCCAACCAAACTGATGAAAAATATTGGATATGGTAAGGATTATAAATATTCTCATGCTTACGAAGGCAGTTTTGAAGAGCAGGAATATTTTCCTGATGCCCTAAAAGGCAGCACCTTATATCAACCTGGAAATAATGCAGCCGAGCAAAAACTGAGAGAGAGGTTGAAAGCTTTGTGGAAAGGAAAATATAAATATTAAATCTACACAAGCTAAACTCATGAACCGAGCATTTTTACGGCACCAATGGTTGGCATTTTGGCGCTCAAAAAATACCAGTAAAAGTATTATAGTGAGTATTTTACTGGCCTTAGCAATGCTATACCTGTTCGCTAATCTGCTGATCGCTTCTTTTTTCCTGGACAAAATTCTTGATAAAGCATTCCCTGAAGATGATGTACAAGATGCCTTTAACGGATTATTGCTTTATTATTTCCTGGCCGATTTGCTAATGCGTTTTCAACTTCAGGAATTGCCAACGCTGGCTGTTAAACCGTATTTAAATCTACCTGTCAGCCGGAATAAAATCGTTAACTATTTATCACTAACTTCTCTATGGTCGAGTTTTAATCTGTCTCCATTTCTTTTAACCGTTCCTTTTTTGATAAAAGTGTTATGGCTTGAAGGCCAACATTCGGCGTTTGCCGGACTCTTAATTTCCATTGTTGGTTTAACACTTTTCAATCACTTTTTCAGCCTTTGGCTGAAACGAAAAGTCAATATGAATGCATGGTTTATGCTTGCATTTCTTTTTACGCTCGCAGGTATTATTCTTGTTGACTTTTATTCAAATTCTATTTCTATCTCCAACTTCTCCAGATATCTTTTTAATTCCGTTATAAAGTTCCCATTCTTTTCGTTTTTGCTCATTTTCTTAGGCGGGTTGATGTATCTCATCAACAGAAGCTTTTTAAAAAACAACCTTTATCTTGATGAACTTCGTACTGCACGCCCCGGGCAAAATACTACAGGCGAGGTTCCTATTCTTAGACGTTTTGGCATTCCCGGAGAATTGGCAGCATTAGAAGTTAAATTAATCCTTAGAAATAAACGTCCGAAATCCACACTTGTAATGAGTGGCATTTTTATGCTTTACGGACTTCTTTTCTACCGCCATCGCGAACCCGATGAAATGATAATGATTGTTGCTGGGATGATGATGACCGGCATTTTCATCATCAATTATGGTCAGTTTATGTTTAGCTGGCAAAGTGCGCACTTCGACGGCATTTTAGCTAACAAAATTTCTGCGGAAGATTTTTTTAAATCAAAATTTATACTTTTTACCCTATTTGCCACCATAACCTTAATACTCACAGCACCGTACGCCTATTTTGGATGGAAAATATTGCTAACACACTGTATGCTTTATTTATGGAACATTGGTGTAAGCAGTTTAATAGTTTTGGCCTTTGCGAACTGGAATTGTAAATATATCGATCTTTCAAAAGGATCCTCTTTCAATTGGGAGGGAATCGGAGCCTCACAGTTCATCATCGGAATCCCATTATTTGTTATTCCAATGCTTATTTATATCCTGATAGGCTGGCTTTCAAACCCAATCGCAGGCACCTTATCATTGGGATTTATTGGGATGATTTTTATCTTAACACGCCAATACTGGATCGGAAAACTTGTGCGCAGTTTCAAAAGTAAGCGTTACAAAATAGCTCAAGGATTTAGAGAACATTAATCGCATACCATGATAGAAATTAAAAATCTTAAAAAAGCATATAATGGCTTCACGGTAGTCGGTATTCCAGAATTGCTGATCAATAAAGGCGAGACCATTGGATTGGTAGGAAATAATGGTGCTGGCAAGACCACACTGTTTCGACTCATACTCGATTTAATAAGAACCGATACCGGTGAGATTCTACTAAAGGGAGAGAATGTTGCCGAAGGTGAGAGTTGGAAAAACTATACTGCCTCGTTTCTTGATGAAGGATTTTTGATTGAGTACCTGACACCAGAAGAATATTTCTATTTTATTGGCTCGCTTCACGGATTAAGTAAAGTGCACATTGATTCGGAACTTAAAAAGTATGATGAGTTTTTTAACGGAGAGGTATTAAACCGGAAAAAATATATCAGGGATCTATCCAAAGGTAATCAATGTAAGGTTGGCGTAATTGCCTGCTTATTGCAAAACCCCGAGATTCTTTTGCTGGATGAACCCTTCGCGAATATTGACCCAAGTACCCAAATTCGCTTAAAAAATATTATTAAAGAAATTACTCGCGAAAAGCAGATAACCTCGATAATTTCAAGTCACGATTTAAGCCATGTAACCGAAGTTTCTCAACGGATCTTGCTGATGGAAAAAGGCAAAATAATAAAGGATATTCAAACAAGTACTAACACTCTTTCAGAACTTGAAGCTTACTTTTCTGTTATGCAATAAACCGCTTCACACATGAATATAGATTTAACCGGAAAACGAGCTTTAGTTTGTGGCAGTACCCAGGGAATTGGCAGAGCCGCTGCCATGGAACTAGCCCTTTTAGGCGCGAGTATAACCCTGGTAGCAAGAAATGAAGAAAAGCTTCAGGAAGTTATAAATCATTTGCCAGCAGACGACACCGAATCACATCACTTCTTAGTGGTTGATTTCACCCAGCCTGATCATTTAAAAACAGCAATAAATAACTATTTAAAAGATCATACCATCGACATATTGGTCAACAACACCGGTGGTCCTCCTGCGGGTCCGGCTATTGATGCAAAACCTGAAGAATATTTAGCGGCCTTCTCTCAGCATATTATATGTAACCAAATATTAACTCAAGCCGTTGTGCCCGGCATGAAAGAGGCTGGTTGGGGAAAAATTATTAACGTTATATCCACCTCAGTGAAAGCTCCGTTAAAAGGACTGGGAGTTTCTAATACTATCAGAGGGGCAGTTGCTAATTGGGCTAAAACATTGTCTTTTGAACTGGGTCCTTTCGGAATTACTGTGAATAATGTTTTGCCCAGTACTGCCATGACGGGCAGACTACAATCAATTATTATTTCTCGGGCAGAGAAAGAAGAAAAAACCCTGCAGCAGGTAGAAAAGGATATGATTTCGGAAATACCTTTGGGAAAGATTGGAACCCCGGAAGATGTGGCCGCTGCCATTGCATTTTTAGCCAGCCCCGCAGCGGATTATATTAATGGAATAAATCTTCCCGTTGATGGAGGGAAAACACCAAATCTGTAAAACAATTTGGCCGAAAAACTATTATAGTGATTATAGCGTTGATTGTTTTTAAACCAATAACAAAACCTTAAGTCTAAAAATTAAAAGGCCAAAATTGGGAATACTGCTGAGATTGTAGAATATGGCATTAAATTTGGAAACAATTAAACACACACAAAAATTAGAAATTATGAGACCATTAAAGATTAAAATTGCTACGTATTGTATCGCTTTAGCAACAGCATCTACCTTAACTGTAGGTTGCAGTCAGATGACTAAAACTCAAAAAGGTGCAGTTATAGGCTCTGCTACTGGTGGCACAATAGGTGCAATTATTGGAAAAAAAGCAGGGAATACGGCTGTAGGGGCTGTTATTGGAGGAGCAATAGGTGGAGTGGCCGGTGCATATATCGGTCGTAAAATGGACAAGCAAGCCGAAGAAATTAGAAGAACTGTTCCTGGTGCAGAAGTAATTGACGCGGGTGAAGGTTTAATTGTAAAATTTGATTCGGGTATTTTATTTGATGTTGATAAATCAGACTTAAAAGAAAACGCTAGAACCAATATCGAGAACTTGGCCGCAAGTATGAAAAATAACCCTGAAACTAATATTATGGTTATTGGCCACACAGACTCTGATGGTTCAGATTCATACAATTATAGTCTGTCAGAACGCAGAGCAGCTTCCGTAAAATCTTATGCTACAGCTCAAGGGGTTTCAGGCAGCAGATTAACTACTGTTGGTAAAGGTGAAACTGAGCCAATTGCTAGTAATTCTACTGCAAGCGGTAAGGCTCAAAACAGAAGAGTAGAAATTGTAATTGTAGCAAACGAGACTCTTAAAGAAGAGGCACGCAGAAATGCGCAATAATTAAACAAGTATTTTAAAAAGCCTCGTTCAAAATTTGAGCGGGGCTTTTTTTATGTCATCTGAGGACGACTCAACTTTCATCCTAACTTATTTCCCGATACTATTAATACGTGGTGTAAATGGTGCTTTCCATGCCAGGCATATAAAGCAACCACCTCTTTCAAAGCACTTGTTCGCCCGCTTTCAGGATGATAAAAAGTTCGGTCCCAATCATCTGCCGATAATGACTTTAAAAACAAAACCCATCTTGTATGTAATGATTCCAGAAGATTTAATGACACTTCGATATCGGCATTCTTTGCCTCATCGCATTCTGCCCACTTATCTTCAAAATACGGACGTATAGTTGGATTTTCCTCCGTAACAGCTAGCTTGAATCGGATATAAGAATTCATGTGGCTGTCTGCCAAATGATGTATTACCTGTTTAACCGTCCAGCCTCCTGGGCGGTAAGGTGTATTCAGAGTGTCTTCTGTAAGATCTTTTACAGCTTTTCTTAACTCGTTTGGAAGAGCTCGAATTTCATTTATCCATTCACCTATCATTGCGGGTGTTATTGTTTCGGGTAGAGTAAAAGTTCCGATAGGGAAACGCAGGAAGTCGGTTTGTGAAGTCATAATCAAGTTTACATAATAATGTTGTGAAATATAAATCTTGTTTATATGTTTGCATTAACCATTTGGTTAAATTGTATGGTTAAAGAAAAAGACACATCGACGGAACAGAAAATATTAGATGCCGCTAAAAAAGTTTTTGTTACCAAAGGAATGGCAGGAGCGAGAATGCAGGACATTGCCGATGAAGCCGGGATTAACAAGGCATTATTACATTATTATTTCCGTAGTAAAGAAAAGCTCTTTGAAGTGATTTTTCAGGAAACCGCCGGAAAATTTATTCCGAGAATTAACGAAATAATGTCCTCGGATATCAACATGTATGAAAAAATAGAAGCATTTAGCCAGGAATACATTCAAAAAGTTATAGAAAACCCGTTCCTGCCGATCTTTATCATGAACGAAATGCACAAGCAGC
>CBFGOI010000098.1:0-17661 GCA_965650335.1 uncultured Pedobacter sp.
CGTTTATATTTAATATCCAATATACGAAATAGTAACCCAATAAGTATTAAAGAGGACAAAATTTTGACAGAACGTTTCGGATTTGAGTATGAATGAGTTAGTAATTGATCTGGAAGCCGAGAAAGCGGAAATACTTAAACGATACCGTGCCTTACTTAAAGCTTGTAAGTCTACTTTACAAAGAGGTGATAAGCGCTTAATAAGGCAGGCATTCGATATGGCACTAGATAGTCATAAAGATATGCGCCGTAAATCCGGCGAACCATATATTTATCATCCCATCGCGGTAGCCCAAATTGCTGCAGAAGAAATTGGTTTGGGTACTACTTCGATAGTTTGTGCATTATTGCACGATGTTGTCGAGGATACCGCCATTACGCTCGAAGATATTGAGAGGGAATTTGGGAAGAAAGTAGCTAAAATAATAGATGGTTTAACTAAAATATCGGGAGTTTTTGATACCAACAGCTCCTTACAAGCAGAAAACTTCAGAAAAATGCTTCTTACCCTGGCAGACGATGTCAGGGTGATTTTAATTAAGCTCGCCGACCGCTTACATAATATGCGGACGATGGATTTTATGCCCAGAGATAAACAGATGAAAATCTCATCCGAAACCATTTATCTCTATGCTCCACTTGCCCATCGCCTGGGTTTATATGCGATGAAGTCCGAACTGGAAGATCTTTCCATGAAATACATGGAATCGGAAACGTACAAATTCATCGCGAAAAAGCTCAATGAGAAAAAGGCAGAACGTGAGCAATATGTTAAAGCGTTCGTTGAACCGATAAAGGAAATTCTCGAAGAACAGGGTTTGACAGCAGAAGTGTATGGCCGACCGAAATCTATTCACTCGATTTGGAATAAAATGCGCACTAAAGGCATTCCTTTCGAAGAGGTGTACGATCTTTTTGCCATCCGGATAATTTTAGACAGTAAGCCGGAAACTGAAAAAGCTGACTGCTGGAAAGCATACTCAATCGTAACTGATCTATACCGGCCTAATCCAGACAGGTTGCGTGACTGGATTTCTTCACCCCGGGCCAACGGCTACGAATCATTGCATACAACAGTTATGGGTCCGAAAGGACAATGGGTCGAAGTCCAGATCAGAACCACACGAATGAACGAAATTGCTGAGAAAGGTTTTGCAGCCCACTGGAAATATAAAGAGTCATCCTCCGACAGCGGTTTGGATTTATGGATACAAAAGGTTCGTGAACTTTTAAGCAATCCTGAATCAAATGCACTCGATTTTCTGGATGACTTTAAGATGAACCTCTTTTCTGATGAGATTTTCATTTTTACACCAAAAGGTGCATTAAAGCAACTTCCTGCGGAAGCAACTGCGCTCGATTTTGCGTTTGATATCCACTCGGATATCGGAGCCAGATGTATTGGCGCAAAAGTTAATCACAAACTCGTACCGCTTTCGCATAAGCTTCAAAACGGGGATCAGGTTGAGATCATCACGTCCAGCAAGCAAACCCCTAAAGAAGACTGGTTGAACTTTGTCGTAACAGCAAAGGCAAAATCAAAAATAAAATCAAGTCTTAAGGAAGAAAAGCGGAGAATTGCTGATGAAGGGAAAGAAATTCTGGAACGGAAACTTAAATCGCTTAAAATAACCTACAATACCGATAACATCAATAAAATAACTTATTATTTCAAATACCCGTCTCCATTAGATCTGTTTTTTAATGTTGCTACCGGCGTAATTGATTTAAAAGATTTGAAGCAATTTCAAACATCGGAGAAAACGGTTGAACAACGGTCGCCCGAAAAAATTGAAGCGCACCAGATTGAGGGAATTATTAATAAGGTTAAATCTAAAGACAGTAATACCTTACTTATCGGTGAAGACTTACAAAAAATTGACTACAAATTATCAACTTGCTGTAATCCTATTCCGGGAGATGATGTATTTGGTTTTATTACGATTAACGATGGAATTAAAATTCATCGCACAAACTGTCCGAACGCAGCCAAATTAATGGCGAACTACGGATACAGAATAGTCAAAGCTAAATGGACATCCCAGAAAGAACTTGCGTTTTTAACCGGATTGCGTATCACCGGAATTGATGATGTGGGACTGATTAATAAGCTAACTACGGTAATCTCTAATGATTTTAAAGTTAACATGCGCTCTATAACTGTAGATAGCAATGAAGGCATTTTTGAAGGATCAATAATGGTCTATGTGAACGATACCCAACATTTGGACAATCTGATTAAAAAACTCAGACAGGTAAAAGGTGTAACGGCCGTAACCCGATTTGACTCAGAACATCAAAATATTGACTTGGCTTCATAAAACTTTTAAGATTCTTATTTTTTTGGATAAATTTGAGCGCTGTTAAAGCAAACTATGCCTGCACAAGAAACTATAGCACTTGTAAAAAAGATTTTTGAGGCTTACCTCGAAAATAAAAACTTAAGAAAGACGCCCGAACGTTTTGCTATACTGGAAGAGATATATTCACGTAGCGACCATTTCGATGTAGAATCACTTTATATTCACATGAAAAATAAAAAATATCGTGTGAGTAGGGCGACCGTATATAACACATTAGAATTATTGGTCTCTTGTGATTTAGTTACCAAACATCAATTTGGTAAAAACATGGCTCAGTTTGAAAAATCATATGGATACAAGCAACATGACCATATTATTTGCATCGACTGTGGCAAAGTTGTTGAGTTTTGCGATCCCCGAATTGGCCAGATACAATCCATGATGGGCGATCTGCTTAAATTCGACATCAAACACCACTCTTTAAATCTTTACGGTAACTGTGCAAAATTAAAAGAAGGTTTCTGTGAATCTTATTCAAAAAATTAATTCCAAAATAATTTAAATGGCTGTTGATGTACTCTTAGGCCTCCAATGGGGCGATGAAGGAAAAGGAAAAATTGTTGATGTTCTAAGTCCGAAATATGATTTAATTGCGCGCTTTCAAGGGGGACCCAATGCTGGTCATACACTTGAATTTGACAATCAAAAATATGTCTTAAACACCATTCCTTCCGGGATTTTCAATGAAAAAACCATGAACCTGATTGGTAATGGTGTAGTAATCGATCCTATTATCCTTAAACGGGAACTGGAAAATCTTAAAAAAAGTGGATTTGATCCGGTAGCAGCTAAAAAACTTGTTATTGCACGTAAGGCTCACCTAATTCTTCCAACACACCAATTACTTGATGCTGCCTCTGAGAGCAAAATGGGTGATGGCAAAATTGGTTCAACCTTAAAAGGGATCGGACCAACATATATGGACAAAACCGGCCGTAACGGCGTTAGAGTCGGCGATACCATGTTACCTGATTTCAAAGAAAAATATAACAAACTAGTTAATAAGCATAAATCAATTCTTTCACACTACGGTGAAATTCCTGACTTTTCTGAAAAGGAAGCGGCGTTTTTCGAAGCGATAGAATACCTGAAAAATATTCCACAGGTTGATAGCGAGCATTATGTTAATCAATACCTGAACATGGGTAAAAGTGTATTAGCAGAAGGCGCTCAAGGCGCTATGCTGGATGTAGACTTTGGATCCTACCCTTTCGTAACCTCTTCTAACACAACTGCTGCAGGTGCCTGTACAGGTTTAGGTATTGCCCCATCCAAAATAGGTTCCGTTATCGGAATTTTTAAGGCCTATTGTACTCGCGTTGGTGGTGGTCCCTTCCCTACCGAACTGCATGATGAAACCGGTGAGGAACTTCGTAAAACAGGTCATGAATTTGGCGCTACTACAGGTCGTCCGCGTCGTTGTGGATGGATTGACCTTCCGGCCCTCAAATATGCTGTTATGCTTAATGGAGTTACCGAGTTGGTAATGACAAAAGCTGATGTATTGAGCGGTTTCGATAAGATTTATGCTTGTACTCATTATGAATATAACGGCGAAACTATCGATTACATGCCTTATGATATTTGTTCTATCGAGCCCAAACCTATTTTTAAAGAAATTGAGGGCTGGAACGAGGATTTAACAGGTATTAAAAACATTGCAGAAATCCCTGAAAAGCTAATGGCTTACGTTAAATATTTAGAATCTGAAATTGGAGTACCTGTAAAATATCTTTCAGTTGGACCAGACCGGGTTCAGACTCTAATTTTGTACTAGAACAATATTTTTTCCGGCATGGAAACTCATACCCCGGAAGATTTAAATCTTTTCAAACAAAAAGCATTACAATGGGCTGCCTCTTTCGAGACAGCCTGTTATTTTGACTCCAACGGATATGCGGATCCGTATTCTGCCTTTGATATATTAATTGCCGCCGGGTCGACTTTAGAACTAAAGGAAAATTCGGGTGATGCTTTTCATAAGCTTGGTCTGACTTTAGAAAACAATAAAGACTGGCTACTCGGCTTTCTTGGCTACGATCTCAAAAATGAAACCGAAAGGCTAAACTCATCAAAGCCCGACCATCTCAATTTTCCTGAATTGTATTTTTTCAAACCTTTGCATTTGATTTTGATTAAACAAGGCGAGGTAAGCATCTGTTCGCCTGACAAAAGGAAGATCTGTATAGAGATAGAGAAAACACGGCCCGATGAGCTAAAGTTTAGGTTTCAGGGAAGTATAGGAAGCAGGTTCTCGTCCGTTGAATATAAAGAGACCGTCTTAAAACTTCAGGAACATATTCGCCGCGGAGATATTTATGAGGCTAATTTCTGTCAGGAATTCTATTCTGAAAGCTGTAGCATCAATCCTCTAAGTGCCTTTATAGCTCTTAACAGCATCTCTCCCACACCTTTTGCCACCTTTTTTAAGCATCAAGGCAACTATATTATCAGCGCTACACCCGAACGCTTTTTAAGCAAACGGAAAGACAAGCTTATATCGCAACCCATTAAAGGAACAGTAAAAAGAGGTATCAATCCCGATGAGGATGAGCAGTTAAAACAGTCTCTAAAAAACAACATCAAAGAACGATCAGAAAATGTTATGATCGTAGATCTTGTTCGAAATGACCTGACAAAATGCGCAGTGCCTGGAACCGTAGAAGTTGAAGAACTTTTCGGCATTTATTCTTTTGAACAGGTACATCAAATGATTTCGACAATAATCTGCCGGGCAAATCCTAAAATGAACAATTCTGAGATTATAAAATCCGTTTTCCCGATGGGTTCGATGACAGGTGCTCCAAAAATTTCGGCGATGGAGCTAATTGAAAAATACGAACGTACGAAACGAGGCGTATTTTCTGGCGCTATAGGCTATTTTGCACCAGATGGCGACTTTGACTTCAACGTGGTCATCAGAACCCTTTTATACAATTCGGAAAAAAAATATCTGTCGTTCCAGGTGGGAAGTGCAATCACTTTCGCTTCCGATCCTGATAAAGAGTATGAAGAATGTTTGGTAAAAGCAGAAGCTATTCGAAGAGTTTTATCAGATAGTTAGTGTTTTTCTGTAAAAAAACCTGAAAAGATCAGGAAAATCCTAACCTTTTCAGGCATTATTTTAATTAAGGCTTGTAATATTTCCTCGCCTCTGGCAGATTTTTCTGTATTTCGGCGATGCGTCTTTCATCGCTGGGGTGAGTACTTAAAAATTCAGGAGGAGTACCATTTCCTTCTTTAGAAGCAGCCATTCTTCTCCAGAATGTCAAGGCGCTTTCCGGATTATAGCCTGCAATCGCCATAAATACAAGGCCTAATCTGTCAGCTTCAGTCTCTTGTGCCCGGCCATATTTCAACAGTGCAAGCTGTCCGCCAACACCATATAACTGACCAATGACCTGTGAACCACCAGTTGCAGCTCCAACAATTCCACCCAAAGCCTGTGCTCCCATCATTTGAGAATAGCGCTCTTCGGCGTGTCTGGCAATTGCATGCGCAATTTCATGCGACATAACTGTCGCTAGTCCTGCGTCGGTTTGCGCAACTGGCATTAAACCAGTATAAACGGCTACTTTTCCGCCTGGCATACACCATGCATTGATATCCTTACTTTGAATAAGGTTAAACTCCCATTGAAAATTATACTGATTAGCATATCCGTTCTGGTTGAGATAAGTTTCTACCGCTCTGGCAATACGAGCGCCAACATTTTTCACTCTGGTTACCTCAGAGCCACTTCTTACCACAACTGTTTTAGGATCACTTAAGAATTCTCTGTAAGCTTGTGAAGCTTCTTGCTGAATGGCTTCTGAATTTGCCAAACTTAATTGTCGTCGACCGGTTAGAGGAACCGTTGCGCACGCAGCCATTATTGTTATCAAAACAATGCCGCTTATTATTTTAAAACCTTTCATAATATTATCTGTGTTTTAACATACAACACAAATACTATTCCAGCTGTTTCTTTCGGAAGAAATTAACTTTAGATTCTTTACCTTTTAAGAGGCGTTCAATATTTTTTTGATGAGTAACAAGGATCAAAATACAAATGCACATTCCGTAAACGACAATTGATCGCAGCGGAGAATGAAATAAGAAAATCACACTCAAAGGGAAGGAAAATCCCGCCGCAATTGAACTTAAAGAAACATATTGGGATATTAAGAGCACCGTTACAAACACAAGTACACATACGACAGCGGCCATTGTATGGACAGCTAATATCATCCCAAACAAGGTTGCAATTCCCTTCCCCCCCCTAAATCCCGCGAAAATAGGAAACAGGTGCCCCATTACCGCGATAATACCCAGGGCCAGCTGATAGTTTACAAATTGCACGGAATGCTGCGGACCAGTGACAGAAAGTCCTATTAAACATGCAAGACTAGTTGCTGTCCATCCTTTAAAAATATCCAGAAGCATAACAGCTATTCCGGCTTTTTTTCCGAGCACTCGAAAAGTGTTGGTAGCTCCGGCATTTCCACTGCCATATTCACGAACGTCAATACCATAAAAAGCCTGCCCTATCCACACTGCTGTTGGTATTGATCCAAACAAATAAGCTGCAACAAGTGCAGAAAGAGAATAAATCGAAATCATTCAGGTTACAATATTAAAAAAAAGCAGTGCAAATTCATGCAAAACTCCTCCTAATTTAGATTTTAACAGCTTTTAAACTCATATCCAGACTTTTAACTGAATGCGTTAAAGCGCCCATAGAAACAAAATCGACCCCACAGCGGGCGTATCCTAAAACATTTTCCTCCGTTATGCCTCCAGATGCTTCAGTAATAAAACGTCCATCTACGAGCTTTACAGCCTCCCTTAATGTCTCGAAATCAAAATTATCAAGTAAGATTCTATCCACTTCTCCGCAGCTTATCACCTCGGTGAGTTCATCCAGATTTCGCACTTCGATCTCTATCTGAATATCCTTCTTATTTTCTTTAATATATTGTTTTGCAGAATTTAGCGCCTGTGAGATTCCTCCTGCATAATCAACGTGATTATCTTTAATCAGAATCATATCGTACAAACCAAAACGATGATTCACTCCTCCTCCTATTTTAACCGCGCTTTTTTCCAAAAAACGCATGTTAGGAGTAGTCTTACGAGTATCCAGAACTCTGGTATTCGTACCCTTTAATAAATTGGCAATGCGTCTTGTAGTCGAGGCAATTCCACTCATACGTTGCATGGTATTCAAAACCAGTCGCTCGGCTACCAGGATAGAGTAACTACTCCCCTTAACACTTAACACTATATCACCAGAGCTGACCTCGGCTCCGTCATTGATCAGGACTTCAACCTTAAGATCAGGGTCAACCTGTTTAAATATCTCTAATGCTACATCCACACCTGCAATTACGCCCGATTCTTTGATTAGAAGTTTAGCGCTCCCCTGCTGCCCTTTAGGAATAGTGGCCAAAGAAGTATGGTCGCCTTCTCCTATGTCTTCCTTCAGTGCATCAGCAATAAATCTATACAGCTGTTCTTTATCGATTTCCATAATCATTTGCGCAAAAATAAGAAATACAGCGGGATTGTTGATTTGTTCGCTTTGTAAAATATTTAATCCTGCTAAACCTTTAAGGTCATAAGGTAGCGTCCCAACAAAGATCAAAGATTAACGTCATTAGAATTTGTTTTTTTCAAAGTCAAAACATCAATTTTATGTAAGTTTGCATTGTGGAAAATAAAAAATTAGCTCTGATTATTCTAGATGGCTGGGGATACGGTAAAAACGATAAATCAAATGCCATTATCGCTGCAAATACTCCTTTTTTTGATAAACTGATTGCAAGCTATCCTAACTCTACACTTGAAGCCTCGGGTATGGCTGTTGGATTGCCAGAAGGCCAAATGGGAAATTCTGAGGTGGGACACATGAACCTGGGTGCAGGACGTGTGGTTTACCAGGAACTGGGCCGAATTCACAAGGCTGTTGAAGATGGCGAATTGGTGACCAATCCGGTATTGAAAGAAGCTTTCGAATATGCTAAGAAAGAAAACAAGCAGGTTCATTTCATCGGACTAGTGTCTGATGGTGGTGTTCACTCTCATACAAAACACCTTATTGGCTTATGCGATGCAGCAAAAAGCTATAATCTGGATAAAGTATTTATTCATGGCTTTTTGGATGGCAGAGATACCGATCCGAATTCAGGCATCACCTATATTAGTAAAATTGAGACATACTTAGCTAACTCTCCTGTAAAAATTGCTTCATTAATTGGCCGCTACTATGCCATGGATAGAGATAACAGATGGGAGCGGGTTAAGCAAGCATATGATGTGATGGTGAATGCCGTCGGAACTAAAACATCCGATCTGCTTTCAACAATAAAAGAACAGTATAATCAAGGTATCACCGATGAGTTTATGAATCCTATCGTAAAAGTAGATTCAGCAAACCAAGCCGTAGCAGTTATACAACCCGACGATGTTGTGATTTGCTTCAACTTCAGAACTGACCGGGGACGCGAAATAACTCAGGCGCTTACTCAAAAGGCATTCCCTGAATTCCACATGGAGCCTTTAAACTTGAAATACATCACCATGACCACGTACGACGAAACATTTAAAAATGTTAAAGTTGTATTTACAAAAGACGATCTGAGTGACACACTTGGAGAAGTGTTAGAAAGACATGGTAAAACCCAGGTTAGAATAGCAGAAACTGAAAAATATCCGCATGTTACATTTTTCTTTTCAGGAGGCAGAGAAAAAGAATTTGTCGGCGAACGACGTTTACTTGTTCCCTCTCCGAAAGTAGCGACGTACGATCTACAACCTGAAATGAGTGCAAAAGGCATCAGGGATGCTATTTGTCAAGATCTTGACACAAACAAACCTGACTTTGTTTGTCTTAACTTTGCTAATCCCGACATGGTTGGGCATACCGGAGTTTTTGAGGCTGTAGTTAAAGCTGTTGAAACGGTAGATAGCTGCCTGCAAAGTGTTGTTGAATGCGGATTGAAAAACGGATATTCCTTTATTATCATTGCCGATCACGGGAACGCTGATTTTATGATCAACGAAGATGGTTCCCCAAATACGGCGCATACTACAAACCTTGTACCGTGTATTTTGATCGACAATGACTATAAAAAAATAGCGAATGGAAAACTGGGCGATGTAGCTCCGACAATTCTGAAAATTCTAAACGTTCCAATACCCGAACGTATGACCGGAAACATTCTGGTTTAGTGACTATGAAGCATTCGTTTGCATTTCTACTTTTAGTCTTCCTGGCTGCCTGCGGCAAAAAGGAAGACTCTAAGAACGCATCTGGTAGATATTTCGACATCCGCGGGTATTTTGAACAACAAGCAATAGAACTCCAAAGGCAAAACCCAGAAATAGAAAAAACAGTCTCACAAAATTCGCAGCTCGAAAAAAAGCAAATAAGAATAGCAAACTGGAAAGCAGAATTAGAACTCTTTTCTGAATCCGACATTAATAAACCGGCATGGAAAGACAGTTATTTGATTAAAAAAGATGGGTCTGAAGTGGACTATATTTCTACAGATAAACATCTAAGAACGAAAAAAATAAGTATTCGTTATTCAAAAAATGGAGCTGTTGATCGCATCGCTATTTTCAATAAAATATCAAATCCCTTATACACCTCCATCGAACAATTAAATTATTATCCTGACTCTCTTTATACAATAAGTAAAAAGCAAAATGTTCAGATAATTGGAGAAAATCAATTTGCAATATCCGCGCGTTTTAGTAAGTAATCCAATAAATGTTTTACTGCTACGTTTCATTGATGAGAGGGCATTATGAAGAATATATTTTTAGGGTCGCTGGTACTTTTCATAGGTACATCTTGTGCTGCAGAAAAACCACAAACATCTGTTATCAAAACTGCTGCTAACGTTAAACCTGCCAGCAAAAACTCATTTATTGTCGTAGATTTCGAGAAAGAGTTTCTTAAACAAATTAACAAGGCTAGAACCGAAGGTTGTAAATGTGGAGATAAATACATGCCTCCTGTTGAGCCCTTAATATGGAACAATGAACTCCAGTTGTCTGCTTTGGGCCATGCTCAGGACATGTCGAGAAATAAATACTTTAGCCATGTAAGTAAAAATGGCGCCAAAATAAAAGATCGTATAACGGCCGCAGGTTACACATATGCAGGATTTCAAAGCTTCACTATAGGAGAGAACATCGCATTCAACCAGAGGACAATAAGAGAAGTAATGCAGGGATGGTTAAACAGTCCCAGTCACTGCAAAAATATAATGAGTCCGGCCTTTAAGGAAGTGGGGATTGCCATGCAGGACTATTACTGGGTACAGGATTTTGGAGGACGAATTCCGTTTTCAAAGCGATATACTAGGTAAATCAAGAAAAACCCTCTCACCGGCTGGAAAGTATTTTCTCTCTAACAACTCCTGTTATCCTGTTAAAACTAAAATACTTGCAATTGTCCAAATCGATAATACAGAACCGGCATAAAGCTGATCGAAGAAAACTTTCCATCACCTTTATGCTATTATATTAAATCCAGCAAACGGCAAGCTTATGAAATAATCTCAAGTTTTATCTCTACCCGCAAGGGGTAAAGTTGAAAATATCCCACCCAAATAGCTGAATCCATCACCTACGAATAATTTCTTGAGCAATACAAAAGATGCGAAGATTTTGGATCTGATTAAATTAATAATCTTACTCCAAATTAGCCATATAAACCCTGGCCTTTTTCAGTTCATCCATTATATCTTTTCTGCCGGGATTGGCATCCAGTACTCTTTGTAAATCATTGATGCACGACTTATAAGATGTTAGAGCAATGCCTTTATCATATACCTTTGGATTTTTTTGGCCTTTTAGAATTGCGTAATCACGATAGGCTATAGCCCTGTTTTGATATAATTTCTTATCCTCAGGATTTAATTCAATAGCTTTCGTATAATCTTTTATACTGGCAGAAAGTATTCTGTCACGTTCTAGCGGAGTTAAAGTACTGTTCATTTGAGCACCCAAAACATTCCTTGCTTTTCCACGATAATAGTAAGACGAGACATCGTTGGGACGCAGTGATATAACCCTTCCAAACGTGCTTATTGACTTTTGAAAATCACCGGAATGGTAATATGAATATGCCAGCATATATAAAACATCCGCATTGTTTGCTTCTGCAGGTAAAGACTTTTCAAGTTGAATTACTGCAGTTTTAAAATCGCCGTCAAGAACGGCTTTATTACCCAAGCGCACGTGCGGATTAGTTGATTCTGAAGCCTGCTGTGCACTGGCAGAACCTATAAAAAATAGCAATAAAGAAAAAAGAGAGGTAATTACTTTCATTTGAAATTCGTATGTTGACTTGTTGTTGAAACGTATAAATTTTAATATTAGTCTACTTGTTCTCCAACTCGTAATAATTATGAATTACTATGAATTGAAGAATGTATTAATACACAAGGTTAATTATTTTGTTTCTTTGTTTAAAAAAAGAATTACTGCTTAACCTGACGTTTTAACAGCAAACCTTCGGTTAACGATGTTTAAATCATATTTAATCGGCTTTATTTAAGATGTTTTTAATTATTAAAGGCAATTGATTTGATTGGCATAAGCATTGCACGCTATGTGCATTCAGAATATTTACACAGCAAAAAAAGATTCACTGTCAATTTGACGTTGAGAAAGGAAATGCATGAGCAACTTTGATTTTAATCAAACACTACCAATAATAAATGAAGATACAGAGTTCTTTCCCCTGATGTCTCAAGAAGACGAAGAGGAAATGAATAATGAGGCAACGCCTGAAACGCTATCAATTCTCCCGTTGCGCAACACGGTTTTGTTTCCCGGAGTAGTTATTCCCATCACAGTTGGACGGGATAAATCCATAAAACTGATTAAAGATGCTTATAAAGGAGACCGTACGATAGGTGTGGTTTCACAACGGGATGTAGCCATTGAAGACCCCACCTTTGACCAGCTGAATGATGTTGGTACAGTGGCTTTAATTATAAAAATGCTGCAAATGCCCGATGGCAGTACTACGGTTATCATCCAGGGCAAACAGCGCTTTAGATTAGGCGAAGAAGTTCAGAGCGAACCATATATCAAGGCAACGATAAAAAAGTTCGAGGAAATTAAACCCAAAACCGATAAAGAGTTTAAAGCTATCGTAGCTTCGGTAAAAGAACTTGCCATGCAGATTATTCAGCTTTCTCCTAACATCCCAAGCGAAGCTGGTATCGCAATAAAAAACATAGAAAGTACATCATTTCTTATAAACTTTATATCTTCTAACATGAATGCCGATGTTGCTGTTAAGCAGCAAATGTTAGAAGTTGCAAATCTGCACGATCGTGCCAGAATGGTACTTGAACATCTTACCATCGAGCTTCAGATGCTAGAACTGAGAAATCAGATTCAAACTAAAGTAAGAACAGATCTGGATAAACAACAACGCGATTACTTCCTGAATCAGCAATTAAAAACAATTCAGGAAGAACTGGGCGGGAATTCTCCTGATTTAGAATTAGACAATTTAAGACAAAGAGGCGCAAAAAAGAAATGGTCAAAAGAAGTAAATGATCATTTTTCTAAAGAGCTGGATAAACTGGCCCGAATGAACCCTGCGGCGGCCGAATATTCAGTTCAAGTGAACTATCTCGAGTTATTATTAGATCTTCCGTGGAATGAATTTACAAAAGATAATTTTGACCTGAAACGTGCACAGCGCATTCTTGAGAAAGACCATTTCGGGCTTGAAAAGGTAAAGAAACGCATCATCGAGTACTTAGCCGTTTTAAAGCTAAAGAACAACATGAAAGCGCCGATCCTTTGCTTAGCCGGCCCTCCGGGAGTAGGTAAAACATCTCTTGGTAAATCTATTGCGAAAGCCTTAGGAAGAAAGTATGTCAGAATGGCTTTAGGTGGGATCCGTGATGAAGCGGAAATTCGCGGACACCGGAAGACTTATATCGGGGCTATGCCGGGCAGAATCATTCAATCTTTGAAAAAAGCCGGAGCAGCAAACGCAGTTTTTGTTTTAGATGAAATTGATAAAGTTGGTAATGATTTTCGGGGTGATCCATCTTCTGCCCTGTTAGAAGTGCTCGATCCCGAGCAAAATAATGCCTTCTACGATCACTATGTTGAGCTGGATTACGACCTGTCCAATGTAATGTTTATAGCTACTGCAAACTCTTTAAGTAATATTCAGCCGGCTTTGCTCGACAGGATGGAAATTATTGAAGTTAATGGCTATACTATTGAGGAAAAAATAGAAATAGCAAAACAACACTTGCTGCCAAAGCAACTTGAACAACACGGATTAAGTAAAAAAGATGTTGGTTTAAAACCTTCGGTTATTGAAAAAATCATCGAAGACTATACCAGGGAATCTGGAGTACGTGGTTTAGAAAAAAAGATAGGATCTGTAGTTCGTGGCATTGCAACTAAAATTGCAATGGAAGAAAATTACACACCTTCTTTAAATAACACTGACGTGGAAACTATCTTGGGTGCTCCTATTTTTGATAAAGATCTTTACGAAGGAAACGAGGTGGCTGGTGTAGTTACCGGTTTGGCCTGGACCCAGGTAGGAGGAGACATTCTGTTTATTGAAGCTAGCTTAAGTCCCGGAAAAGGTAAATTAACTATTACCGGAAACCTCGGGGATGTAATGAAAGAATCGGCCGCAATAGCCATGGCATATCTTCGTGCACACGCCTCAAAATTCAATATAGATAATCGTTTGTTTGAATTATGGGATGTTCATGTTCACGTTCCGGCAGGCGCCACACCCAAAGATGGGCCATCAGCGGGAATAACCATGCTTACAGCATTAACATCCGCCTTTACCCAACGCAGGGTAAAACAACATCTGGCAATGACGGGCGAAATTACTCTTAGGGGTAAAGTTTTACCCGTGGGAGGAATCAAGGAAAAAATTCTCGCTGCGAAGCGAGCAAATATCAAGGAAATCATTCTAAGCAAATCGAACGAAAAGGATATTCTTGAAATTAAAGAAGATTACATCAAGGATTTAAAATTTCATTACGTAAAAGAAATGAAAGAGGTTATTGACTTGGCTTTAACAACCGAAAAAGTTAAAGACCCGATTGATTTAGCCATTAAAGAACCTGTTACTGCTGTTTTAAATTAAAAATCCAATAGATAAGCCGGCTCTATGCCGGCTTATTCAATTAATAAAATGAAGCTTCTTGTATTTATAAGCCTATTCCTAACCCTTTCGAACGCGATTTACTCTCAGGATAAAAACTATAATGATGAGTTTGGATTCCGAAGTGATAACGATTCTTATTTGGCTTTAGGCCAGGACCGATACTATACAAATGGTTTGTTCATTAGCTTTAGACATGCTTTAAAGCGAGATACAACCGAAAAAAAAACAGCAAAAAAAATATGGGAGATTGAAGCCGGGCATTATATATTTAATCCGTTTACTGGAAGCATTACAAACCTGCAGGATGTAGACCGTCCCTTTGCAGCCGTTTTATATGCGGGTGGCAAATTCAATTGGCTCTTTAAGAATGAGAGCAATTTCGAATTAGGATTAGATATCGGAACAATAGGCCCGAATGCTTTTGGTAGAGAAATTCAGGAAGGATTACATAAAGCAATTGGATTTTACGCTATTAAAGGCTGGGAATACCAGGTTAATAATGAAGTGGGTATTAATTCTTCTTTTAAATATACAAGATTAATTGCGCGAAAGCAGAAAGACAATGATCTTAGTCTCAACACGTATGCCAATATTGGAAGTACATTTTCTGGAGCCGGTGCCGGTGTGCTGTTCCGGGCAGGTCGCATAAATCAATTCTTCAAATCCGTCACGAATAACAGCAGAATTTCTAACCTGCCGGGTGATCCAATACCTGAAAAAGAGATCTTCTTCTTTACACGTCCAATGCTACATTTTGTTGCCTATGATGCCACCATTCAAGGCGGAATGTTTAGAGAAGACAAGGGACCGGTTGTTTTTGCCCCTAACAGATTGCAATATTCGCAAGAGTTTGGAGTAAATTATGCGGCAAATCGATGGACTTTAAACTTTTCGATCACTTTTAAATCCCGAGACGTAAAAACGCAAAATGCAGCGCATAAATACGGCTCAGCTGTTATTTATTATAGGTTTTAGATTCTGATCTCATTAATCAAAATCTCTTTTCCTTCTGCTAATCTTTTTCATCGCTCGCATATATTTATTTGATAATCGCTTTTCAATTGCAGCCCTCTTTGGTTTTGTTGCTCTTCGAATTGGATTTTTATGAAGCGCATTTTTCAACAAAATAATTAATTTTTGCAGGGTTCGCTCCTTATTTAAATACTGACTCCGCTCCTCTTCACTCACTACCTGAATAAGACCATCCGAGGTCATCTTACTTGAAAACTTTCGTTTTAAAAGCTCTTTCTCATCAATATCGAATACGGCAGATGACTGATAATCGAAATTCAATTCAACTTTACTCGATACCTTATTAACGTTCTGTCCACCTTTACCTCCGCTTCTTGAAGCTTTAAACGTAATGTTCGGAAGCAAATCCTGAATTGAAAATTCCATTTCCTAATTAACAAAATAATTTTGTTTTGTTTAAAATCCACGGCAAACAATAACTTTGTTGTAATGAATAACAATATAGTAATAGCTATTGATGGCTATTCATCTTGTGGAAAAAGCACGCTGGCAAAAGCTCTGGCGAAAAAACTCCACTTTATCTATATAGACAGCGGCTCAATGTATCGCGCTGTTACCTTATATCTTCAAAGAAATAATATTGATATTTCTAACGAACAAGAAGTCGTTGAAGCACTTAAGGATATCCATTTAAACTTTCATTCAAGAGATTATCAAACTCATATTACACTGAATGATGAAGAAGTTTCCGAAGAAATCAGGAACATGTCCGTATCCGAGTTTGTAAGTGAAGTTAGCGCCATCAGAGCCGTGCGAAAAGAAATGGTCAAACAACAGCAACGCATGGGACGATCAAAAGACATAGTTATGGATGGCAGAGACATCGGCACTACCGTTTTCCCCGATGCCCAGGTTAAAATATTCATGACAGCGGATCCAAAAATCAGAGCAGAACGAAGGTTTAAAGAAATAAGTTTAAAAACCTCCGATATCACACTGGAAGAAGTTTTTGAAAATATCGCGCACAGAGATTATCAGGATACTACCCGTAAAGAAAGTCCGCTAACACGTGCAGAAGATGCTATAATACTAGATAATACCGACTTAACCGAAGCAGAACAGCTTGAATATGCTCTTGAAAAAGTCACCCCCTTTTTAACCAACAGGTAAACATCTTAAAAATTTACATTCAGTAAATCCTTTTCTAAAAATCGGCCAAACTTTATCCTGAATCGAGAGTTAATGTACTGATACCTAAAAAGCAATTCTTATAAGAAAAAGAAATGTTTTTGATGTCAGATTAAACTGCAGTAATCTACCAAACTGCCGATTCAAATGAAAATTGCTATTTCAACCATCGGGACCAGAGGCGACGTTCAACCATATGCCATACTTGGGCAAGCCTTAGCTCAGCGTGGTCATGATGTTACGTTGTCAACCGCCCAAAACTTTAAAGCCCTGGTAGAGAGCTATGATATTAATTTTCATCCCATAAATGTTGATTACGAAGAAATTCTTAACTCGGAAGAGGGGAAGAAAATACTAAAAGCCAATCTATTTGCTATTCAAAGAAATCTTGACAAACTCATTTTCCCATTAATAGAAAATTCATTGAATGAGTGCTATCAGATGGCACAAAATAGCGATCTCTTTATCTACAGACCTAAAACCTTAGCGGATGTTTTTACCGGTCAATTGCAAACTAAAGCTGTAAGATGCGCAGTGGTGCCTGCGATGGAAGAAACCGCCGCCTTTTTAAATCCTATATTAAGTGGATTTTGGTTGCCAGGATTTATGAACAGATGGAGTTACAAATGGGTTAATTTAAGATATAGGGTTTTACGCAAGCCTATTAATCAATTTTGCCTGCAAAACGGATTACAGGAGCATAAGCCAAAAATAAAATATAACATACCTTCCATTTATGGCATTAGCGAGCATTTTCTTGAAAGGCCGAAAGACTGGTCGAAGGCACATCAGCTTACCGGATTTTGGTTTTCAAACAAAAATGATGAATTGCCGGGCGATATTCTAAACTTTTTAAACAACGGCGAACCGCCGATACTGATTACGTTTGGAAGCATGCCCATAAAAAAAGAGATAGCCGGTATGATTATTCAAACCGTTTCTCAAATGAATGAGAGATTTTTGATTGCAGCCT
>CBFGOI010000099.1:0-17550 GCA_965650335.1 uncultured Pedobacter sp.
TATCGCGCCACATTTGGGATGTGGAGGTCGTAGGTTCGAATCCTGCCACCCCGACGAAAAACCTTTATCTGGTTGCAAAAGCCTCTAAATTTAATTTTTTAGAGGCTTTTTTGCGTTTAGCGATCCTTTTTTAAGCTTTCTATTTTTTAATTAAATTGGATCAGCGCTAATATCCAAATTCCTGAACCCAATATCCATTATAAGAATAGGCTCCCATTTCCACACTTGCCGGGTTCATCATTGCCTTGCAATGACCTTCGCTGGCTTTCCACGCAGTCATAACTGCCCCTATAGTCAGATAACCTTTACCGATATTCTCTAAAACGGTTGTACCCTGATATTCCTGCGCACTGGCCCTTTGTATAGGAGAGACACCTTCCGGTGAGATATGTTCAAAATACCTTCTTGTGTACATATCTTTAGCATGAGCTTCCGCTGCCTTAGCAAGCAGCGAATTCCATGTAAGAGGTGCAACGGGGGGCATAATGTCATTGCCACATGAACAACCTTCCGCTCTTAATTTATTTACCGAGTCCAACATTGCGGTCTCGACCTTTCCTTCCGGAATTGGATCGTCCTTTTTACATGATGTCAAAATCATCACAACCGATAATGACAGCAGAACAAAACTTTTTTTCAGCGATAAAAACATGCTGTGTTAGTTAGTGAATATGTAAAGATATAAGGAATTTGGATTTAAATCACTGAACGCCTGTATCCTAAAACGTAAAAAGAAGAAAACCAATCGGGCACTTTCGCTTACAGGGGGAACACCTTAAGTCTGTTTCTCTGGATCGCACAAAGGCTTGCAGAAAAGCATTTTTATTGTTTTAAATTATCGCTAAGTAACTTTTGTCACATTAAAAGTGCGTGTTTTGTCTAAACTTTGATGTATAAACAAAAAACGTGAAATACATCATTATAGGAGCTGTAGCTGGTGGTGCCAGTACTGCGGCAAGACTAAGAAGATTGGACGAAACAGCCGAAATCATCATCTTCGAAAAAGGGAAGTATATCTCCTACGCCAATTGCGGACTTCCGTATTATATTGGAAACGTAATAAAAGAGAGAGACAAGTTATTTGTCCAAACTGCCGAATCCTTTTCTACCAGATTTAAGGTTGATGTAAGAGTTAACACGAAGATAACGGGGATTAATCCCGAAGCAAAAACAGTTACCGCCATAAGGCTCTGCACCGGCGAAAAATATACCGAACCTTACGATAAACTCGTTCTTTCACCCGGCGCAACTCCTATAAGTCCTCCCCTTCCTGGAATCAATTCCAATGGCATTTTCACTGTGCGAAATGTCGGAGATACAGACTTCATCAAAGAATATATTACTCAGTTCGACACGAAAAAAGCAGTTGTTGTGGGAGCAGGTTTCATCGGCCTTGAAATGGCTGAAAACTTGCACGAACTAGGTCTGGATGTAAGTGTTATTGAAATGGGCAATCAAATTTTAGCCCCGGTTGATTACCCCATTGCCGCCATTGCCCAGAAGCATTTACGCGAAAAAGGAATTCATTTGCATTTAAATACAAGTGTCGCCGGCTTTGTTGAAAATGAATCAGGTTTAACAGTTCAAATCAAAGATGGCGCAGAACTACACGCAGATATTGTTATTCTGTCAATCGGGGTTAAACCTGATACGCGACTGGCAGAAAGTGCCGGCTTAGACTTAGGTCCGGCAAAAGGGATTTTGGTTAATGAACATTTGCAAACTTCCGACAAAGACATTTATGCGATTGGCGATGCAATTGAATTCCCGAACCCAATTTCGGGTCAATCTATGATCACAAGCCTGGCCGGGCCTGCCAATAAACAAGGGCGTATCTGTGCCAACAACATAGCATCAGGCAATAAATATACTTACACGGGCTCCATAAACACCTCTATTGTGAAGCTTTTCGATTTCACAATCGGGGCCGCCGGCATAGCCGTGAAACATTTACGAGCCCTTGGAATGGAGCACATCACCTCAACAATTCACAGCAATTCTCACGCAGGGTATTATCCTGGTGCACGGTTAATGACCATCCAAATCGCATTTTCGCCTGAGACTGGAAGATTGTTGAGCGCTCAAATAATTGGTAAAGAAGGAGTGGATAAACGACTGGACATCCTTGCTTCGATCATTAAGAAAAATGGAACTATTTATGATCTTACCGAGATTGAACACGCCTATGCGCCACCCTTTTCATCTGCAAAAGATCCGGTAAATATGGCCGGATTTGTAGCCGAAAATATATTAGAGGACAGGCTAAACGTTATACAATGCTCTGACTTGGCATCGTCTAAATCCGACGCTATTTTGATTGATGTTCGTACCGAATCAGAGTACAAATCGGGCACTCTTCGAGGAGCTATAAACATCCCCTTAGATGAGCTGCGAAACCGCTTGGTGAATCTATCGAAAGATGAAACGTTTTATATTTTTTGTCAGCAAGGAATGAGAGGATACCTGGCGCAAAGAATCTTAGTACATTCGGGCTTTAATAAGGTTTATAACCTTTCGGGCGGTTATCTCTTAATGAAAACCTATTGCGAAGAGAAAAGAAGGTTAAAAAAGGATCTGGTATGTTTCGCCTGATATTTTTATCGGTTTGAATAGGTAAGCCGAATAAGAGATTTTAGTAGCCCGTTCATAGGCTGTTTAATATTGCAGCACCTTAAACTTCGACAAGCCTCCTTTTAGATTTAGATCAATGGCATTGTAAGCGCTCTCATAATTCTCATTCGTATAGGTTCCATCTGATTGTTTTTCAAAACCTTTAAAATCACTTGAAGACAATCCTGACTCAGTGGTTATTTTACATGCCGCCGATCTCGGGATAGAGATTTCCATTTCAGACACGCCGGTTTCAACAGAAACCTCCGTGGCCTTGATCGGTGCAGGAAGTTTAACTTTGAATGAGGCCGCTCCGCCTTTGATTGATAACTTATCAATATTAAACAGCGACAGATCAAGATTTGCAGTGCCTGCACCCATTTCTACACTAATGTCCCATATAGGATTCGGATTAAGTTTTAGGATGGCAGTATTGCCATGATTACGCTTAAATTCCCATTGGGAATTACCTTTCATTTTAAAATCCAGTATCTGAGTGCTGTCAGAAAAGGTTTTTAATAGTGAATAGTTGCCGAAACTCTTTCTAACATCTGCTTGAAATAAGTTAGTGCTTGTATCTTTTAAAATATATTTGGTTGCACCACCCGAAATATTTAAAACAGCTTTTGCGATGCTGTCATTATACTCCTCTATGAAGATATGGCCAGACTCAATCCTTTCGTTGTCATCCCGATCATTACGGAACGACCATTCGCTCTCTTCGTCGATCGAAGTAATGCCTTTATAGGTTATAAAAGCAAGAACTAATAACGTCAACAAAATTAATATTGCTGCTCCTGAACGGGAATCATCTCTTGAAAAAAGGAGGTTTGCACCAATCAAAATTAAAATCACGGGCCAAAACCGGAAAATAACCTGCCACTGAAAATCAATTACTCCAAAATTCTGAAGCAATAAAATACCGCCGACGAAAACAAGTATCAGCCCCCAAATAATTTTCTCAGTTCTCATCTTTCTGACTTAAAGGTTGCTCATCGTTGCTATCAGTTTCCTTATCCGGAGTTTTCACCTCCGCATCGTTTATCGGTGGTTTATCACTCAGACCATCAATAGGTATTTTCCTGTCCGGTTTAAATAATATAACGAGCCCAAGTGCGATCAATATCATTGGCCACAATTTAAAGAGTGAAAACCAATGAGGAATTATATTGAACTCTGCCAGTAAAAACCACGCTCCTACGGCAATTAAAACAAGTCCGGCGATGAGGCGACCGGAATCCTTCTTGGTTCTTGCGGATTGAAAAGGCGGAACATTCATTCCAGAGCTGCTTTCCCGCATCTTATAATCAGCATCAAAGCTTGTAAAGTTTTCAAAAAATGATCTTTCAGGCACAACAATCCATAAAATTATATAAATCAGCACTCCCGAAAGGCCAAAAACAGCTAACAGAATAAATATTATTCTTACCAGGGTTACATCAATCAACAGATAATCTGCCAGTCCGGATGCAACACCGGCAATCATCTTATTTTGTTGGTTTCGTTCTAACTTTCTTTCCATCACTATTAGATTTGGCCTTTTAGAGGCGTTATAATTATTTCATCAGGATTAGATCCAGCGCTTGAAGCCAGGCAATACAAAACTGCATTCGCTACATCGTCTGCGGCAACGAACCTATCAGCAGGTACTTCGGTACCCTCCCAGGAGCTTGTGAGCGTCGAGCCCGGGAGAATTGCTGTCACCTTTACATTGTGTGACATAAGTTCCAATCTTAACACTTTAGTTAGACCATGCAAAGCAAACTTTGTTACAGTATATGAACCAGCTTCTGCCACCGGATTAATCGCCGCAATGGAACAAATATTTACAATATGGCCAGATCTATTATCCCGCATTTGCCTTCCGAACGCCCGGCATAAGGTGTATGCAGTCTGAAAATTAACCTGCAATTGAGTTACTAAATTAGATTCTTCTTCGTCCAATATAGAACCCGGATTGAAGATGCCTACATTATTAACTAAAACATCCACCCGTTGAAACTGTTGTTGTACAAAGTTTACAAAAGAGGTAACACTTAATGGATCAGCGCAGTCAGTATTTAATCCAACAGCCCGGATAGATGGATATTCCGACATTATTTCACGGCAGAAAGAATCAATTTCAAGCTGATTTCTTGAACATATTGCCAGATTGTATCCGGCTTCTGCCAGCTTAAGGGCAATAGCTCTTCCCATCCCTTTTGTTGCGCCTGTAATAACTGCATTCATAATGAAAGTAATTTTAAAGTATTAGGCCAAAAGCCTTATTTTAGTCCAAAAATAATTTATGATTTTTTATCCTCTAGGTAAATATATCTTATTGTTAAAAGCTGTCTTCCGAAAACCTGAGAAATGGAACATTTACCGCATAGAGATTTTTCACGAAATGACCTCAATCGGCGTAGGTTCTGTCGGTATAATTGCAATTATATCCATTTTTCTTGGAATGGTAACTACGGTTCAAACAGCCTTTCAATTAGTTAGTGATCTTATTCCAAAGTCCATTATAGGTTCTATTGTACGCGACTCAACTATTCTTGAATTAAGCCCGACCATTTCGGCTATTGTACTTGCCGGTAAAGTAGGTTCAAGTATTTCTTCGCAGATAGGAACCATGCGGGTGACAGAACAAATCGACGCCCTTGAAATTATGGGTATAAACTCCCCGGGGTATCTTATATTACCTAAAATAATCGGAGCAGTGGTTATGATTCCGCTTTTAGTAATTGTATCCATTGCCTTAAGTATTTTTGGAGGATACATAGCCGGAACACTGTCGGGAGCAGTCACTCCCAATGATTTTATAATGGGACTTACAGAAGGATTCATTCCCTTCACCTTAACCGTGTGTATGGTTAAATCGGTGCTTTTTGCGTTTATAATCACTTCCGTTGCCGCTTACCAGGGATTTTACACCTCTGGCGGAGCCTTAGAAGTAGGTATTTCGAGTACAAGAGCGGTGGTGGTTAGCTGTATAGCCATTTTATTTACAGATTATCTTGTGGCGCAATTATTATTATGATCGAAATTAAAAACATACATAAAACGTTTGGCGATAACAAGGTTTTAGATGGGATTTCTGCAAAATTTGAGGACGGGGATAACAACCTGATTATAGGAGGCTCGGGATCAGGAAAAACGACGCTTTTAAAATGCATGGTTGGTTTGCACGAGCCCGACCAGGGATCTGTTTTATATGACGGCCGTGATTTTACTCGTTTAAACTTTAAAGAGCGGATAGAAATCAGAAAGGAAATAGGGATGTTATTCCAGAGCTCTGCTCTTTTCGATTCAATGACTGTGGAAGAAAATATAATGTTTCCTTTGAACATGTTCACCGAGGAGCGGAAAAAAGAAAAATTAAAACGAGTGAACTTCTGCCTTGAGCGAGTAAATCTTGAAGGTAAAAACAAACTTTACCCGGCAGAACTCTCGGGAGGGATGAAAAAGCGTGTCGGAATTGCACGTGCAATTTCAATGCAGCCAAAATATCTTTTCGTTGACGAACCCAACTCTGGCCTTGATCCGAAGACATCAATCGTAATTGACGAACTCATCAATGAGATTACTGATGAGTACAATATCACTACAGTTGTGGTAACCCACGATATGAATTCTGTTATGGGTATAGGAGAAAACATCATCTTTCTTTTCGATGGAAAAAAAGAATGGGAAGGATCAAACAAAGAAATCGCACATACCGACAATCAGAATCTCAACGATTTTGTATTTGCCAGCAAATTTACCCAGGCAGCAAGAGAAAAATTATAAACTTATATAAAGACTTACAAGAGGAGTCGACACATAAATGATTCAATTACTTACACCACAACACTGGAAAGATTACGAACTGATAGACTGTGGTGATTTCGAAAAACTGGAGAGATTTGGCGATGTAACGTTGATCAGACCAGAACCTCAGGCGGTTTGGGCAAAACAACTACCAGCTTCCGAGTGGCAAAAGCTTCATGATATTCGATTCAAGGGACGCTCTGCAACTTCGGGCGAATGGGTGAAGAAGAACCCCAAAACTCCCGATCGCTGGCATATTAGCTATCAAAATGAACAAGTGTCTATTAAACTTCGGTTAGGACTCACCTCTTTTAAGCACGTTGGGGTTTTTCCGGAACAAGCCGTTAACTGGGATTATATTTCGGACACGATCAGTAAATTTAAGACCCCGAATCCGAAGGTTCTTAATCTTTTCGCCTATACAGGCGGTGCTTCTATCATCGCAAAAGCAGCGGGCGCAGATACAACTCATGTGGATTCGATAAAACAGGTCGTGACATGGGCAAATGAAAATCAGGAATTATCTAATGTGAAAGATATTCGCTGGGTGGTAGAAGACGCCTTAAAATTTGTAAAACGCGAAATTAAACGCGGTAAGAAATATCATGGAATCATCCTGGATCCTCCATCGTATGGACATGGCCCTAACGGCGAGAAGTGGAAATTAGAAGATCATATTCTCGAAATGATGCAAGAAGTAAGCCTACTTTTAGACGAAGAGGAACATTTTCTTATTCTGAATAGCTACTCCCTGGGTTTTTCTTCTGTAATTGTTGAGAATCTGTTGAAAGGAAGTTTGAAATCCAGCAATAACCTTGAGATTGGCGAGTTATATTTGCAGGCAAAAGCGGGCAATAAATTACCTTTGGGAGTATTTGGAAAAGTAAGAAAATTAGCAATTTAACCGGCAAACAACCATTTAACACGATAATTCTACACTGTAAACTAATTTTAATGACAATAAATAATATGTACAAAGCTGTTTTGGGAGTTGCATTACTGGGCACGTTGTTCAGCTGTACACAAGAAGTAAAGACCGGCAATAATGCCGAGGCAAAAAGTAAGGATACCACCACGGTGGCAAAGGAAGGCGAGAACGAAGCAGTTGCCGCGACCTCTGATACAAACACCTCGATAGATACCGCCAAATACAATCAGAAAGTAAAAGAGTTAGCAAACGGAGATACTACAGGCAAATGGCCGGTAAAAAACGAACCATATCCACTTCCCGGAGCTATACTTCCTTTTAAAAGAATTGTAGTGTACTATGGCAACATGCATTCCAAGAAAATGGGTGCATTGGGTGAATATCCTCCGAAAGAAATGTGGCGTAGATTAAACCAGGAAGTTAAAAGATGGGAAAAAGTTGACCCAAAAACTCCGGTTCAAAAAGGCATACATTATATCGCAACAGTAGCAAGCGGTGAGGCAGGTAAAGATGGTGCATACGTTAACCGGATGCCTGAAAAGCAAATTGACTCTGCACTTGCAATTGCAAAAATGGAGAATGCAATTGTGTTTCTCGACATTCAGGTCGGACTAAGCACTATTCAAAAAGAGTTACCGAGGTTCGAGAAATACCTGAAAATGCCGCAAGTTCATTTAGGTATAGATCCAGAGTTTTCTATGCTAAAAAAAGGCGTTCCTCCAGGAAGAAAGATTGGCACATATGATGCTGTTGATATAAATTATGCTACCAATTACCTGGCAAAAATTGTACGAGACAATAATTTACCTCCAAAAGTTTTCGTATTACACCGATTTACTCAAGGCATGGTCACTAATTACCAAAACATTAAACTTCATCCCGAAGTACAGTTTGTAATGCACATGGATGGTTGGGGCGAACCTGAATTGAAAATGGGAACTTACCGTAATCATATTCGCAAAGAGCCTGTTCAGTTTACTGGTTTTAAACTTTTTTATAAAAATGATTTAAAAAAGGCTCCAAACAGAATGATGACTCCTGAAGAATTAATGAAGCTAAAACCGCAACCGATATACATCCAGTATCAATAAGGTTCGATATAAAATTCAAAGAGAAGCGCCTCTGTAATATTTACAAGGCGCTTTTTTATTTTATTTCGAGATTATACAATTCAAACGCACAATAATTGATTTCGATATAAACTAACAATTCGGATAATTCCCGTGTTATTATTTTGTCTAATAAAAGCTATTAACATACCTTTAAATCAAGTATAGCATATGAATAATGATATTAACGCATCTTCTTCTTTACATACCGAAACGGCAACATTTGGTGCAGGTTGTTTCTGGTGCACAGAAGTATACCCTTTGCCTAAACAGGTTTAAACCCACGTTTCCAGTATATAGTTGAGAAAATAGTTGAGATTTTTTATTTACTTTGTCTTACCAATCACAATTAGACAATGGAAAAAAGGTCACAAATTATTAGAGAATGGGATGGATACAAGTTTAAACTATATCAACCTGCACCTGATACAAAAGCCAAAACACATCTTTACTTTAATTTCCCAAATCCTGCTACTGGTAAAAATAAAGTAATAAGAGACGGCTATACTTTAACTGGAAAGCTGTCAGAGCGCCAACTTTTTAAGAATGCTGAAATACTTGCAGATTCATACATCGAATTAATTAAAAAAGGATGGTCTCCCTTCATCCCTACTGATAAGAAAATTCTTACTTCCGCTACCAATATAAGTGATTGCATTGCTCACTATGTTGATATACGTAAAGCCCAATTTGATACAAAAGCAGTTTCTAAAAACAGATATGAATCAATCAAAGCTGTACTCTCCAAACATTTTAGTGAATGGCTAATTGCCAATAAGTACCAGTTCCGCAAACCTTCGTCATTTACTTATACTGATTTTAAAACGTTTTTTGATACATACACCAATTTAAAAAGTTGGGGTAAGGAAACCTATAATACTTATCGTGATGTCATAAAGATGTTTTGGATATTCTTAAAAGAAGAAAAAATAGTTGATGACTATAATGGCATAGCAAAAACTGAATTTAAAAACACCCGCAACGATTCAACTCATTTTAAAATATATGAAGAAGAAGAATTAGAGCTGGTAAGGAAGCTTTTGAAAGCAGAACCAAGATGGTTTAACCTTCATCTAAGTTCAAAGCTACTATATAGCTATAATATACGCTTAGAAGAACAACTTAAAATTCAGATTGAAGATTATAACCCTGATACCAAAGTACTAACCCTCCCACCACATAAAACTAAAAATGGTGATGAAGCAAGGTTTCAATTTGATACTGAATTTGCCAAAGTAATTGAAAGTCATATGGAAGGGTATCCAGAAGAATTTTATTTAATAGGTATCAATAACAAACCACGTGCTGAAAGACTTGCTTATGGAGCTATTGGGCAAAAATGGAGAAAATTTAGGGATGAATATGATATTCCCGATACCCTGAAATTTTACGCTCTTAAACATTCTAGTTCATACTATGCTTTGGAAGATGGTGAGACAATACCACAATTACAAAAAAGGTTAAGGCACGTATTAGAGAGTACAACTAGAAGATATCAAAAAGGTTTACAAAAGAAAGTTATTACAGGGAAGGTTGATGCGAGGTTTTAAAATTACTTCAACAAAGTATTTTAAAATTTCATTGTACCTAGAAAATATTTTAATGGTATCATTTCAAAATGACTTTTCGGAATGTTAGCGAAAGTCTTAAATTACGTTTAAAATTCATATTATTAAATGTTTCGCTCTTTCTCTGTGCGATACCATGACTCCAACGATACCTTGCTTCTCCATTTATAACAACTAAACTACAAGGCTCTAACAAGACTTCGAGTTTCTGCTTAGTTTGTAAATTTATAAAGTCCATTACACAAAAAGAATTGAGACTTAAAGAAATTATGGTCTCACCGAAACAAGGCTCACAATCAACATGGTTTGCAATTCCTTGCCCCGGTATGTATTCATTGACAATTAGTTGGTCTGGCTCATCTTCTATAAGATTCTGCGCACACAGGCGTTTTGCAATTGTAGATGCCCACGGTGGTAATGCACCTAGATACATGTCATAGTTAATTCTTCTCGCCTTATAGTCGTACTTATAACCATAATGCTGAACTCTACGCTTAATATCAGATAACCATTCCTCTGAATTAATGGAAACCGTTAGATTTGCTTCCTCTTCTTTAGTAATAAAATGAGGAATATATTTAAGACCATTTATTTCAGAAGTATCATTTATATTTCTGGTAGCTTCATTTGCATCCACCAATGGAGCTGGATTAAATAAATCATACATAGCTTTAATCTAAAATTTCAATATTTCAAAAAGCACTTTTCTCTCTTTGCTAAATCCTGACGCACCTCTTTGATATGAAAAGTGAACATTGCTTTTTTTTGTATAAGTAATTTCATATGCTGATAAATGTGTTTTAAACTCTTCGTACCTCCTATTCAAAAAATCATTAATTGGATTTTGGAAAAGCAGGTACTTAGGCACATATGGAAAATTTTTACTCAGTTTGTTAATGTAATTTGCTAATACTTTTATCGGTAAATCCTCGCTTGCAAAAACATAACACGTATTTATTATTATACATGAAGCCTGTTTTAAGTCTTCCATTGTTATTGCTTCAATATCAGAACAAAAACGCATTGTAGTAGAAGAAAATTCTGAATTTTTCATCATTTCCTCAGCCTGATTATTCATTGCAACGGATGTATCCACACCAAAATAATCAAAAACTGCACCAACACCTGTCTCTTGATGAATATGGTCTGCGAAAGCTAACCCGCATGTTCCCGGTCCACTGCCTATATCGATGAATTTTATTTTCCCATTGGTTTTATAAAACAAACTAACTATTTCGCTCCGTTCGTATAAACTTATAGAAGAAAAAAAGTGCATTCTCATATTGCAATAACAATATAATTTTACAACCTGTGATGCTTTTAATTCGCCAAAATCTAAGTCAAAATCCGCTTGTCCTTTTTTTATAATATTCTCGGTTACATATGGCATAGAATACCCAAACAATTGATTTTCCTTTATATAGTCAATAAAGTGGTCATTAAAGAGCTTCTCCATTGCAATTGATGGCATATGAATTTTACCTCTATAATCCTCTACTTCTACATCTGGAATTACATGGAGATAGTCATCCTTTAATTGTTTCAGTATAGGATACCTTTCTGCTAAACTTTCATCTTCAAAAAAATCTAAGACTTGGGTTCTAATTTCTTGAGGTAATGATAATTTATACTCGTTTAAATCACTTAGAATTTCATATGTATAATCATCTTCATCGTCAAGAATTGCATTACTTAATTTTGTGAGGTAATTTTCAAATTCGGTAATATGTAAACTATATGTATTATATCTTTTATAATGCAACCATGCGGACAATCGTTTTCTAAAGATATTATCGTTGATATGTGTAGTACATGTATCAACGTACTGTGCCATGTTAGCATTCTTAAAATAAAAAGCTAAATGAGTATATAAAGATTGAATCCCATTGGTAGATATATTTTCTGGTGTCAATTTTTGCGCAAGAGTACTCATAACCCTTGCGAAAACTTTTTTATTTACCTGCGATGGAACGACTTGCAAGAAGCATAATCTAACACTATTACTTTCCTCTTCCAGAAATGATATCAAACTATCATTGTCTAAAGACGCTATACTTTCTAATAAATCGTCTGGACTCATCAGAATTCTTTATGTAGATTACTTAATTCCATTCTTTGTAAAAGCTCTGGTCCATTTATTTTATTACTTTTTACAGCCGCAATTATGTCTTCCTTATTAAAATGAATGAAATAAGATATCCGTGTAGGATTCTTTAACAATTCACCAAAGCTTATATAACTAAATGGAATTTTGCTCCTATAACAAAGAATACCTACTTCAGATATCACTGGTACTTGAGACGGAAGACTATTTAATTTTGGAGTCAACTCATCAACCACTACCTTTCTCTTAAATAAATAATAAAATTTGCCACAAACTAAATTAAAAGAGAAAGTATAATCAGTAGGCATGTCTCTTGGTTTAATTACAAGTTGCCGCTCCAAACTATCTGCTTTTATAAAAGAGGTATGTATTTGAGTGCTTCCAGAATTAAACACATTAGAATATACAGATTCAATCGTGATATAGTCGAATTCTGTATCTAATTCGAACTTAATTGGAAATCTGTTTGATGGTCCTACATATTCACTGAATACCTTATCTTTCAAATTTAACCTGTCATCAAAATTTCTTAAACTTTTGTATCCGTAAAAGTATCCTAAAACTGAAAAGACATATTCACTATATGAAGTAGATAGTTCTGGTATATCTATTCTCGAAATAGATTTGCTTTCGTTATTGACGTTGCCATATAAGCGTAAAAATGCAAAGAGGTATAGATAAAACTTGTCTGCATCATTCAAAAGTAGAATTTGCGCAATAGCTTTTTTTCGTTCGATGCTTTTACTTAAACTTTCTAAGATGACTTTTGATTGTTGGGCAAATTCCTTGGATTTTGCTTCACTAAACAGGAGTACTCCGAATTGCTGAATATCCTCATCAGTAAAATTATGTTGTGTGTTAATCCTATTAAACAACCATTTCAACAAGGGACTTTCGATGCCATCCTTAGGCTGAAAAAGTTGACGATAAAATGCTACAGCTCTTTCGTTTTTTAGATGCCCTAATAATCCATTATTATTTAATGCCTGTATCGCATAGAAATAATGGTCAGGTAACGATGCTAAAGCATTTGTTCTATTTGCAGTAAGGATTGAAAAATTCTTTATATATGCGAATGTGCCTAAAATTTTATCATACTGTATAAGTTTATCACTGAAGTCCTGATTGTTTCCAATACCATCATATTTCTTAAAATTTTCTTTTGCCAGTCCCTTCGGATAATATCCCTTAACTAATCTCTTTGGTATAATTCCTCCATCATTCGATATTGCAGTAGATACGATTTCATTTTTACTCTTGTCTGTTCCTGAATAGATGCGGATAATTCTGGAGATAGGAATCGGTTTAAAATAAAAGCCATAACACTCATTAATAGCGACATGATTTAGCTCTTCATTAGTAAAATTTAATTCTATTAACAAAAATGGTTCTTCCCCACTAGATATTATGCCATTAGATAGTATGAAGCCTTGAGCAATTATCGTCTGGAAATCAGTGAACGCCCGATTTGTTACATAATTTGCAGGAGATATGATGCCTGAACCAAAAATTGTGTATACATTTCCTGTATGTATTTGTAAAAATATTGGTTTCTCCTTAGAAAAAGTTCCAACTACATTAGATACGAATTCTTCCTTTTTTTCAATTGTCTCATCGCTGTTATAATTTGTTATTTCCAGCTCTATTGTCTGAGGAGGAAAATGGATAGTTCCCTCTTCCGAATTTGCGGGCATGTCCAAAGGAAGTTCTGCATTTATATCTTTAGCCTTCTCCTTGACTTCCTTTATCTTATTCTTTCTTTCTTTTGCCATTATATTAATTTCTATTAAAAAGGAAGGTCTTCATCATCGAATATTGTATTATCACTTGCATCTTCCCAAAAAGCCAGAACATCAGGTTTGTTATGGTATAAAATATATAAATTACTACGGGCTCTCGTTGCAGCAACGTAATAGTGATTTATTGTAGCCCAACATCTCGGGTTTCCATTAGCGTCATATTCTACATTCCCGTTATTTTTTTTAAATTTTGTTAAAGCCCAATCTGCATCCTCAAACTTTCCCATAATTACAATATCAAACTCTAAACCCTTACATGACTCAAAGGACAATATAAATGGTGTTCTCAGTTTTTTCTCCATTATCAACCTATCACCAAAAGGCATATTGCTATAATAATAAGAGAATGATTTTGATTCTTCTACATCCTTAGCGCATGAGTATCCATTTTTTTCGAGATACCCTTTTAAGTCAAAAATTTCTTGCTTAGTGTGTAATAAAATGCCAATATTACTATTTGGGTTATCTTGAATAATTTGCAGAATCAAAGCGAATTGTTGGTTTTCATCCAAATCTCCAATAATTTCAGGGCTATCTCCTGCTGGAAAATCGGATGTATCTATCTGCTGAACAGTTTGGTCTTCGGGGACAAACTTTCTGGCAAATTCAAATATTTCTTTTGTGTTTCTAAAGTTTGATGTTAGACCCTGCCTTACAGTTGTACGTTCTTGATTTAAAATCGCAAAAATCATATCATCTGCTGGTCCTGTATAATGTCCTTGAATATCCTGTGCTCTATCAGCACCACATGTAACTTTTTCTCCAATTTTATATGCTGCCGACACAATTCCGGGACGTAAATCCTGAGATTCGTCAATGAAAAGCTCGCTAAATCTTTTGTTTTTTAACCTTAGAGTACGGTGCATGCTAAAGTTTTCATCAATAGTTTCGTCTGAATCCTCACTTAACATCGTACTAAAAGCTGCCCCATACCACTCAAACATAGAGGTAATTTTGGTATCAATTATTTCTTCAATCTCCTCCGGTTTTAAACTTGGCAATCTTATCTCCGCTTGCTGTCGAAGAGTCCCTCGTATCGATGACATTAACGTGCGATTGAATGTAAAAAAGATTGCATTTTGATTTTCCGTTATTTGCCTGAGAAATCGAAAGATGGTAACGACTGTTTTACCGCTTCCCGGACCTCCAGTTACAAGGATAGGTCGATTTTCATAAAAGGCAATCTGTTGCAAATCTGTTAAATCATTTATTGATGGTAATCTGAATTTAAAATCAGGCATATTGAACACGTATGTTGCCTTATAGTATAATATGGAATAGATTTTACAATTATACTAATATTTTTAGCAAAGTGAAATATAATTTACTAAGTTAAAATTTTTAAATGAATAGAGTTGATGATGCGTTTTTTAGCATGCGCAGCCCTAACTTTTAGGATTACTAATAATTACCCTCAAAGTCCACCAATTACTTCGTAATGCACAAAAGATGTATGGCTAAATTCAGCTAACAGTGGTAAGATTAATCATAAGTAAAAGTACCTCAACATTACTGATTTTTTTTTAACAATTACTTGCAAAAACAAATTATTTGATGTATTTTTAATCATAGATTTAAAGTAAATCATGAAAATTAAATATAACCGAGTTTCAACTTTGCAACAATCTGGTTTAAGGTTCACAGATGATAAAGAAAAGTATGATTTAGTTTTGCTTGATAAAACATCAGGTTCAAAAGCCCTTAAAGAGAGAGAAAAAGGAAAAGTACTTTGTGAATTAGTTGAGAGTGGGAAAGTAACAGAGCTGGTTATAGAAGAGTTCAGCAGAATTGGAAGGAATACGGGAGATGTAATCAATAATCTGATATGGTTAGATTCAAAAGAAGTAAATGTCGTAGTGAGAAATATCGGGTTACAATCAAGACCAAATGGCAAGAAAAACCCAATTTGGGATTTGGTATCCACTGTTATGACGGGATTATATGCGATGGAATTAGAAAACATAAAAGAAAGAACAACAGTTGGAAGGTTAGTTTATGTTCAGAATGGTGGCACTTTAGGTAGACCTTCCGGTACTAATGAATCACAGTTAGAATTTTTAAAAAAAGAAAAATCTCAAAAGATTATTCAAAAATTAAAAAAAGGTTTAACACTCCGTGAAACAAGTGCTGCTACTGGTGCATCAACCCGTACAATACAAAAGGTAAAGAATTTAGCGAGTAAGCACTCTTTATTAAACGCATCTTAATTCTACATGCTGCGAGAAGATTTGACTAAAAATTTATTTTTCTAAAAGCTTACCCGGGTCTATCTCAAGTGCATTAGCAATAGAAAATATTACTGATACACTTGTATTGATTAAGCCTCTCTCAATTCGGCTTATTTGACTATATTCTATTCCTGTAGTATTAGCCAAAGCCTCCATAGTCATATCCTTTTCAGTTCTATACTTCCTTACATTTTTAGCAAGAGTTTCAATAGCTTTTATATCCCGATGCTGTGGCACATGCCAAAGCTTACAGTATTTTTGATTTTGACTTGTGGCAAATTTGCCTTATAATTGAAAACCTAAATTTATATTCAATGAAAAAGTTACTCCTAAATGCCTGTTTCTTAGCCCTACTTACTACGGTTACTTCCTGTAATTACTTTGAATCTGATAAGAGAATTCAGCAAGAAGTTGCCAAAGCATTAGAACAACAGGAAAAAATTCAGAAAGCAAAAGAAGAAGCTTCCAGAGAAGAAATGAAGCGAATCGCACATGACGAAGCTGTTAGAGTTGCAGGTGAAAAACAAGCTCTTGAAGATAGAGTAACTCGAAGCATGGCAGGATACTAATTAAGCAAAAAATACTTTTTAAAAAACCAAATGAGAAAATTTTATTATTTGATATTGGTGACTTTGGTGGCACTTAATACATCATGCAAAGAAAATAAATACACAGAAATAGAGCAAGAGATTGAAGGCTTACGGGCTGTTAAGGGTAAAAATGGCAAATGGGGATTTATTGATTCAAAAGAACAAGAGGTCATCCCGCTTAAATACGATTATGTTGAGCATTTCCAAAAAGGCTTTGCAAAAGTTGGAGTAAATGGAATTTTAGGAATAATAGATAAGTCTGGCAAAACAATTATCCCAATAAAAGAATATACTTCAATTTATTTTGATGGTACATTCCCGGTAGTAGCTTCTAATAATTGTTGCACTGGTATAGTCGATAAAGCCGGGGTAGAAATCGTTGAATTTAAATATCATGAAGTTGGGGAAAGTAATCACATCAAGTACCTCCAAAATACTGACTTGATTAAAGTTAAAACTGATGCGGGCTACGGCTTAGTAAGATTGCTAACCGGAGAAGAAGTGGTATCCCCTCAATATGATGGCATAGAGAAAAGTGTTGATGGTGTAATTTGGGTGTTTGAGAAATGGGGAGATTTAGGTAAAAGGTACGGCTTAATTGATATTAACGGAAATGAAATTATTCGTCCCAAATACGAAAAGATACATGGATTCAATGAGGAAGGGCTTTGTAGAGTTGAGAATAGTACACCAGCAGGTAACGGCTGGAATAAAGAACTAATTGGATATATTGATAGGGGTGGTACGGAAATCATACTACCACTATATCAATCTTCGGGTCTTGAAAATACAGATTATAAAAATGGAATTGTCGAACTTATG
>CBFGOI010000100.1:0-17502 GCA_965650335.1 uncultured Pedobacter sp.
ATTTCTGACGAGATGGCTATTGGATGTGCAGATGAAAGGGAATGAGCAGATCTGCAGATTTCTGGCGAGGTGGTTATTGGATGGGCAGATGTGCAGATTTCTGAGGAGGGGGCTATTGATGTGCAGATTAAGGGAATGTGCAGATGGGCAGATTTCTGACGAGTTCGTAATATCATTTGCATATTAATAAAGCCTTGTGCCAATCATCTGCATTTGCACATAAAAAAGAATTTGCAAAACATCTGCACATCAATAAAGCGTCAACTAATAATCTGCACATTCGCACATCCATAAGGCATCTTATAAAACATCTGCACATCAATAATGCCTTTTGCCAATAATTTGCATATTTGCATATAAATAAAGCGCTTTAAAAATAATCTGCACATCGAATTTGTTTTTCTCTATAGTCATCCCACTTTATAATCGTCCGCAAGAAATTGACGAATTGCTTCAAACGCTTACCAGGCAGACCTATAGGCAATTCGAAGTTTTAGTAATCGAAGACGGTTCAAAAATTACGGCTAAAGAAATTGTCGAGGGATATAAAGATTGTCTCGAGATCAGTTATTATTATAAAGAGAACGAGGGGCAAGGGTTTGCCCGCAATTATGGCTTCTCAAAAGCAAAGGGAAATTATTTTGTTGTTTTTGATTCTGATTGCCTTATTCCGGCAGATTACCTTCAAAACGTTAACAATTATATACTCGAGCATCAGCTTGATGCCTACGGTGGGCCGGATGCAGCGCATCCTTCATTTACCCCCATTCAAAAAGCAATAAGTTACGCCATGACTTCTCCATTTACAACCGGAGGAATTCGTGGCAGTAAAAAGAATTTAGGCGGAATGTTTCATCCCCGCAGCTTTAATATGGGAATTTCAAGAAAGGTCTGGGAAGCAAGTAATGGTTTTATACTAACACGTTTAGGCGAAGATATCGAGTTTAGTATCCGGATACATTCATTAGGCTTTAAAATCGGATTAATCCCTGATGCAGTTGTTTATCACAAAAGAAGGACGAGTTTTACCCAATTTTATAAGCAGCTCCATTTTTTCGGAAGAGCCCGGATAAACATATATAAGTTTTACCCTTCAGAGCTGAAACTTGTACATTTTTTTCCGGCTGCGTTTACAATTTTTCTTATAGCTACGCTGTTGGTGAATTTAATTCATCATCCGCTCTCCATTATCGCAAACTTCATTTTTGCAGTATATATATTGTTAATATTTTTTCACTCCTGGAGTGAAAACAAATCTTTAAATGTTGCATTTTTAAGCATCTTTGCAGCGCTAATTCAACTCACGGCTTATGGTCTGGGTTTTATGCAGGATTTTATTAAAAGAATTATTTTAAAACGTTCATGATAGATTTTCTTAAGGAAAGTACTTTTGCTGTTAATGATGTTATTCAGTCGGCAAGGATCGTATTGCGGAAGTATTACTTTTCAATCGTAGGTCTTTGTCTTTTATTATTCTTAGTTCCAACATTTTCCAGAGTTCTAGCTAATCTTTTAAGTGATATAAATCCGCTGTTGAAGATTTTCTTTCTGGTGATCTTTGTACTTACTTATTTTGGTTTTCAATTGACCATTATCAAGTACATTTTTCATGCCTTAGACAAGGAGGAAAATGAAGTGACTTTTATGAAAGCCACTCCGACAACAAAGGAAGTAGTTGATTTTTTCCTTGGTTCACTCTTCTTCCTGATTTTTTGTATACTGGTTCTGGCTGTCTTTTTTTTGATTGGTTTCCCTATTATTTATACCGGAGTTGATGTCACAACAGTTGTCCAGTTTGCGATGTCGCTGGCAACACTGGTGATATTTATTGCTTCCGTTCGGGTAGTTTTTTTTCCGTTCTTTATCATCGATCGTCAAATCAAACCTCTCAGAGCTATGCGATTAAGCTTAGCCATAACACGGGGTAACTTCACAAAATTATTACTCCTTTTATCCTTCTTTGCGATTTTTCACATCTTATACTTGTACCTTGAATACAATGAGTTCTTAGGTCTGAGTTTGGTTGTACTGTTTATCAATTCCTTTTTTGTGATTCCATTATCGAGCGTTGCCTTAGCGATCGCTTATCGTGATATGATGAGTGAATATACCGGCGATGAGGATCCGGATGTGATGGATAATATCATCTAGACATGGGAATAAAAGCAGCTTTAAGCAAGCCTTTTGCAGCTTTTGCAGTATGGCAGATTGATAAGTGGAAAAAAAATGCGGTCGCAGCCCAGGAGAAAGTTTTTCGTTCTCTGATCAAAAAAGCACAATCTACAGCCTTTGGTAAAGACCATGATTTTTCCGGAATAAAATCTTACCAGGATTTCAAGCGACACGTTCCTGTCCGGGATTATGAGGACTTAAAGTCCTATATCGAGCGTGTGGTAGAAGGCGAACCAAATGTTCTCTGGCCTGGAAAGCCTGCTTATTTTGCTAAAACATCGGGCACAACATCGGGTGTCAAATATATTCCTTTATCAAGAGATTCTATGCCCGAGCATATTAAAGCTGCTCGAAATGCTCTTTTAACTTACATCCACGAAACCGGTAAAACAGATTTTGTGGACGGGAAAATGATATTTCTTCAGGGAAGTCCTGTTATGAAGGAGCATGCGGGCATTAAGACCGGTCGGCTTTCTGGTATTGTGGCACATCATGTTCCAAACTATTTGCAGAAAAATCGTCTTCCTTCTTATGAAACAAATTGTATAGAAGATTGGGAGCAAAAGGTTGATGCTATCGTCGAAGAGACTTTTAACCAGGATATGCGTCTAATTTCAGGAATTCCGCCCTGGGTGCAAATGTATTTCGACAAGCTATCAGCAAAAGCGGGCGGAAAAAAGATAAAAGACATTTTTAAGAATTTCCGTCTGTTTGTATATGGGGGGGTTAATTTCGAGCCTTACCGGGCCAAAATGGAGGAAATTATCGGCAAGAAAGTTGATTCAATAGAAACCTATCCCGCTTCTGAAGGTTTTATCGCTTATCAGGATTCCCAAGCCGACAAGGGTTTATTGCTGTTGGCCGATGCTGGGATCTTTTATGAATTTATCCCAACAGAAGAGTATTTTAATGAAAGCCCAACGCGTCTTTCACTGGCGGATGTTGAACTGGATAAAAACTACGCACTAGTTTTAAACACAAATGCAGGTTTATGGGGCTATAGTATTGGAGATACAGTGAAATTTGTGTCTCTAAACCCATATAAAATTATAGTTTCCGGACGCATAAAGCATTATATTTCTGCGTTTGGTGAACATGTAATTGGAGAAGAAGTTGAATATGCATTGTTATCGGTAGCAAAACAAGAAGGAGTTGAGATTACCGAATTTACGGTTGCACCGCAGGTTAATTCAATCGACGGGAAATTACCGTATCACGAATGGTTTATTGAGTTTTCTAAAGCACCGGCTGACCTGGAGGAATTCAGATTTAAAGTTGATAAAGCACTACAACAGAAGAACATCTATTATTTCGACTTAATCGAAGGGAAAATCCTTCAGCCATTAATAATACGTAGTTTAGCAACTGATGCATTCAGGAATTATATGAAGGCAGAAGGAAAACTTGGCGGACAAAATAAAGTGCCGAGGCTTTCTAACGATAGGAAAATTGCCGAAGCCTTAAAAGAATATATAAGCCCATAAAGTTTGGAAACCTTAAAGGTTTTTAAAAAGCTTGAGATGCTGACAAGTTCAGCATGGCAAATTAAACGTAACATTTGTTTAGAAGAGAATTTTGATTAAAAACATTGCCATATTAGGTTCTTCAGGTAGCATCGGCACCCAGGCTCTTGAAGTGATCAGAGAAAATCGGGACCGCTTTAAAGTGTCTGTTTTGACGGTTCATCATAATGCAGACAAGTTAATTCAACAGGCTTTAGAATTTTTACCTCACAGCGTAGTAGTTGTAAATAAAGACAAATATCAGGAAGTTAAAGACGGTCTTTCAAAGACCCAAATCAAAGTACTGTGTGGCGAAGAGGCTTTAGTTGAAGTCGTTCAATATCCTGAAATTGATATCGTTTTAACGGCATTAGTAGGTTTTTCCGGCTTGCAGCCAACTATCGCCGCAATAAAGGCGAAGAAAAACATCGCGTTAGCAAATAAAGAAACTCTGGTCGTAGCTGGTGAGCTTGTTACGCGTTTAGCTGCGGAAAACGGAGTAAAAATACTTCCGGTCGATTCTGAGCACTCGGCTATTTACCAGTGCCTAGTCGGAGAGGAGAATAATAAAGTCGAAAAGATCTATTTAACTGCTTCCGGCGGACCTTTTCGGGGCCGAACGGCGGAATTTTTAGCGACAGTTGGTAAAAACGAAGCATTGAAGCATCCTAACTGGGTAATGGGTGCAAAAATTACAATTGATTCGGCAAGCTTAATGAACAAAGGCTTGGAAGTGATTGAAGCGAAATGGCTATTCAATTTAGATGTTTCACAAATAGACGTGATCGTTCATCCTCAATCTATAATCCACTCCATCGTTCAGTTTAGTGATGGATCAATGAAGGCTCAAATGGGTTTGCCTGATATGAAACTGCCGATACAATATGCGCTGGCATATCCGGAAAGAATAAATAACAATTTTCCGCGTTTTGATTTTTTACAATATCCTCAACTATCGTTTGAACAACCTGACAAAACTACCTTCAGGAATCTAGCACTAGCATTTATGGCAATAGAAAGAGGCGGAAATATGCCATGTGTGATTAATGCAGCCAATGAAGTGGTTGTGGCTGAATTTTTGAAAGAACGACTTGGGTTTTTAGAAATGAGCGATGTGATAGAAAAATGCATGAGCGATGTGGCGTTTTTAAATGACCCAGGTTTGCATGATTATATCGAAACTGACAAAGAAACTCGCATTTTAGCGGAGTATTTAGTAACAAAGTATTAGCTTAGAAATCTTAAATAAAAATTTTATATACGAATGGACGGACTCGTTATGGCAGGCCAGCTTCTGCTTGGATTATCAATATTAATTATTTTACACGAGCTTGGGCATTTTTGGGCCGCTCGTGCCTTCGGCATCAAAGTGGAAAAGTTTTATCTTTTCTTTGATGCCTGGGGTGTTAAATTATTTAGCTTCAATTATAAAGGCTGCGAATACGGAATTGGTTGGCTTCCTTTAGGTGGCTATGTTAAAATTGCGGGCATGATCGATGAATCTATGGATACTGATCAGCTTGCCGGTTCGCCTCAGCCCTGGGAGTTTCGTTCAAAACCTGCATGGCAACGATTAATCGTAATGCTTGGCGGTGTTACCGTTAACATTATTTTAGGAATATTTATCTTCTGGATTCTTACTTTTAAGTATGGTGAAGCCTACACTCCAAATGATAAATTACCATTTGGAATTGCTCCCGGAATTATAGGAAAGAGTATTGGTTTGCAAAATGGTGATAAGATTACCGCCATCAATGGTAAGCCTGTTGTTCGATTTGAGGAGATAAACAGTTCAAAAGTTCTTCTAGGACAAACCCAATTAACTGTTGACAGGAATGGTGAGACTAAAATCATTCAGGTACCTTCTAATATTTTAGAGCAGGTATCTGACTTGGGGATGGGCCATTTTGTGGAAGCCCGTGGAGTTTTAGGGAAAATATCTGAAGTACCTGAGGGGAATGCAAAAAAAGCAGGTGTACTTCCTGGTGATAGTATTGTATCTGTCAATGGTAAAGCGGTTACCTATTTCGATGAATTTCAATCCGAATTGTTTGCCAGCAAAGGTAAATCTGTTGTGTTGGGTGTTATCAGGAATAATAAGCCTTTATCCATTAAAACCAATGTAACTGAAGACGGCACTGTTGGCGTGGCTGTTCCTCGTTTAGGATTACCGCTAGAACAAGAAAAATATGGCTTTTTTGAGGCTTTGCCGGTTGGCGCATCAAAAGCATGGGGCTCATTAACAGATAATGCTAAAGGTTTGGGTAAAGTTGTATCCGGACAGATAAAGGCAAACAAAGCATTCACAGGTCCGGTCGGTATAGCTAACATGTTTGGAGCCGAAGTAAACTGGATTAAATTTTGGGGCTTGGTAGGGGTTTTATCCATGGCATTAGCTTTAATGAATATTTTGCCTATCCCTGCTTTAGATGGTGGCCATGCCGTTTTCCTGGTAATAGAAATGATTAAAGGGAAACCTCTTGGCGATAAATTTATGGAGAGAGCGCAAATTGTTGGCTTCGTAATTTTAGTTGCGCTTATGGTGTTTGTATTAGGGAACGACATTCTTAAATACGTGATAAATTAGAAATGAATTATTTCGAGTTTTACGGTATTCCCGAAGCGTTTAATGTGGATCAATGTGTTGTAAAGCGTAAGTTTTATGAACTTAGTAAAACGTATCATCCGGATTTTTACATCAATCATTCGGAAGAAAAACAGCAAGAAATACTGGATCTCTCGACGATAAATAATAAAGCCTACCAGGTTCTATCAAGTGCCTCAAAGCGCCTTGAGTACATTCTTCAATTACATTTACATGTTGTAGATGGAGAGAAATATCAGCTTCCACAGGCGTTTTTGATGGAGATGATGGATGTTAATGAAGACTTGATGGAGCTCGAATTTGAGCCAGATCCTGAGGCAATTCAGAATATTTCGGAGAGGGTTTCTCTTATTGAAGAAGACCTGTTGAGCGAACTAGATGGCCTTACCAAGGAATTTGATGAGGCAAAAGAGGATCAAAGAGAGAATCTTCTTCTGAAAATCAAGGATTTGTATTATAGGCAAAAATATTTATTGCGAATACGCGATAGTTTGAATAAGTTTGCATCCCGCTAAACACAATGCCCGGATGGCGGAATTGGTAGACGCGCTGGTCTCAAACACCTGTGGGAAACCGTGCCGGTTCGACTCCGGCTCCGGGTACTAAACGGAAAATTGTCCGAATTTAGAGAGGGTTGCTCATAAAAAAGCAGCCCTTTTTCTTTGATTTTCAGTACGTTATCATAGAAGGTAGGATCTATAAAAGCGGTTCTAAATGACCCTTCACCCCATAGCAAACTATCTTTGAACACCCCACGAATTAAGGTATGCTTCTGAGTTATGTTCCCTTTTTCATAAATTTCATAAAGGTTCCCTAAGTTTGGCAGGATACGCTCAACTATATCATCACTATTATCAATTGCTTTTTTTGTGCTACCATTTAGTTGATACTCTAACACAGCTTTCTCTTCCTTGAATTTTTGGAACCAGGTTTTGTAAGTAGAAGCCTCAATTTCGTTATTCATCAAGCGTTCTTCCAACTTGAATATTTTTTCGTTGATTTCCTTTAAAGCTTTTATTTTCTCATCATCTCTTTTTCGCTTTAGCTTCAACGGTTCGACCAATAGTGCTTTGGTAGTTTCACGCAAGAATCTGATTTGATGTGGTTGGAAGCTTAATGCTTTTAACAGTTCTTCGAATTTGGTGTGCAGCAGGTCACCAGGGATATTGATATTAGTATGTGTAGTGCATCTGTAGTACAAGTAGTATTGTCTCCTGCCTTTGGTCCAGCCTGCTGTCATGCTTTGTCCACATGAACATTTTAACACCCCTCGTAAAGGAAAATCTTCAGCCGGTTGTATACGTGTTCTCCGTTTAGTTGCATTAAGCATACTTTGTACTAGCCAGTATTCCGCTTCAGATATAATCGGCTCGTGAATTGACTTGACGTATTTTTCTGGAAGATCCTGGAAGGCAGGTACTTTTATCAACCCTGCGTAGACGCAATTTTGTAAAATATCTGATATTGCGCTTTTTCCAGTATAGGTAAATCCGATAGCCTTTACATTTTTATAGATGATATACTGTGGTACTCCCAAAGCGTAGTCTCTAAAGATTCGCTCGACAATCTGAGCTTTCGGGCTATCTATTTCAATTAAATTGCGCTTGGTTCCATCAAGGATATTTCTATAGCCGAATGGTGCACGACCCAGATACCTGCCGTTTGCTTGGCATTCCTTACACCTTGTTTAGTCCGTTTCCTGATATTGAATAGCTCCTTATTTGACATCATATAATCGAGGGCTCTTTTCATAAATACATCCGGGTCAGATGTATCGAGTTCCACGCGTTCACTTGTAGAAAGCACTTTAACCCCGTGTTTCTTTTCAAGTTCGGCAATTTTCATTAGGGCTTCAGGGAGGTTTCTGCTAAATCTATCGTGATCTAGGACTATTAAGTACTGACACTCGCCCTTGTACTTCTTTAAATAGGCTTCTAAGGCTTTATAATCGGGACGGCCGAACGTATAGCTAGATTCACCATTATCCTTAAATACACCTAAGACATTTAACTTATTTCTTTTACAATATAGGCTATTGGAATTAATATCAATCAACAGACTAAATACTTTCATACCAGTCAAAGCGGTACTGAACGGGCATTCTATGTAATGAAGACAGGTGACTTGTATAAAAAGGTAGATGAAAAAGTTGATCGTTTACTGGTCATCATATCTAAACTAGCCGAAAAATGGTTGCAAAAATCATAAGCGGCTAGGAGTATTCAAGGTATGCTGCATTATAACGAGGATAAGGTTTCTGAGTCAAAAAGCATAGGCGTTGCCAGCAATTCGCTTTGCAACTGATCTTTTCGGCTATTTTTTAATCTTCTACAAGACAGGTCAGCAGGAAAGCAGGTTCGTCCATGCTTACCTCACCCGCTTTCCTGCAAAAAGAGAAGAACGGCTCTTTTGACCGTACTTTTTTGCCACCTATAATTCAAAACCCATTAAAATCTTCTTGAACTCTTTTAAGCACAAATCAAAATTCTCCCAGACTTTTTGGTTAGCAAATTTCTGAACAATCCCTTTGACCTCAAGACCAGGCCCTGCGGGTTTTAGGAAAAAAAATCTTCCTCTTATGCTGCGCTTCAGAGCGTATTTCTTCCTAAAAGTCTTGCCTATCAAAGGAATTGCATTCAGGTGAGGGGGCTTAACAAAAAGCCAGGAGGCCCTGCCGACTGGCTTTCTAAACAGTTAAGTCATGGAATTAAAGGAAAATTCACTCGCATTAGTAGCAGAAATTCAGTTAAGCTACCACCCAAAAGTTAAACTCTCACAGCGCCTTACGGTAACCACTTCAAGAGAAGTTTATTTGCTCTTTTCTGACAATTGGAATGCTGACCGCATCGAGTTACAAGAACAGTTTAAGGTGATGCTGCTCAATCGGAGTGGCAGAGTTTTAGGTATTGTCGATATCTCCACGGGAGGAATCGCAGGGACATTAGCAGACCCAAAGCTAATCTTTGCCACCGCATTAAAAGCCGGAGCAAGTTCCATCATTCTAGCCCATAATCACCCAAGCGGTCAGTTAACCCCATCACAAGCCGACCGGAATTTAACCAGAAAGTTAACGGATGGCGGGAAACTCTTAGACATATCAGTGTTCGACCACCTGATACTAACGGCTGACAGTTATTTCTCCTTCGCTGATGAAGGTATCATTTAGCACCAAAGCAACGCTTTATCCATGCCAAAGTCCATACACTCTTTGATGCCGGCCTTACCGGCAGGGTGACAGACTGTAAGGTCGCATTATGGCTGGTTGGAAAAGATGCCACTTTCATCGTTCTTGATGACCTGGTGCAAATCAGCTACCGCAGGCGAAAATTCAATATCCCTGCACCTGTCTTTTCGCTGCACCACTTTGAAAAAACAGTTGCGTTGCGCAGTAATACCCGCACCCATAAACCCAAAAGCAGCTTTGGTTCTGGCGTAGATAAGGACGGTTAGGCTAGAAGACTCATAATCTTTTGGTCCCTGGTTCGAGCCCAGCTGGGCGCACGAAAGCCCTTCCCAAAGAAGGTCAAACGCCTGTAAATTATCTAATTTACAGGCGTTTATAGTTTATAGCCTTCCAATCTTTCCCAAAGTTTCCCAATCTGTCCGGTACCTATTAGAGTACCTCGATTTTGTTTTTACTTTTGAGGTACTCTATAACGGTGTAACTATTTGTTATACAATTAGTTGCAAGAAGTTAAATTGGGATAGTTTGACCCTTTTTGCGCCTGTTTGATACGGTGTTCTGGTACCTGAAAAGGTGGACGAATACCAAAGAGTATTAAAATGTATCAAATCAGATTATGAAAACAACAAGCACATTCGGAATCCATTTCAAAATGAGGTCCGACAAAATGAAAGATGGTAAAGCTCCTGTCCATATGGGGCTGGTGATCAACGGAGAGAAAAGTTACATCGCTTTGAAAAATTATCAGGTTGAAGTTAAGTACTGGGACAAGGACAAAGGATCAGGCAAACGGACATCCAGCGAGGGAAGAAAGATCAATGAGTATCTGGATGAGATGCGAATGATGATCCGTGATTGCTATCAGGAACTACAATCCAAAGGCCGGGTAATTTCCATCGGAACCATCAAAGATGCTTTTTTAGGTAATGGTGACCCTGAATATACGTTGCTCCGGTTGGTTGGATACCATAATGAACAGGCGAAAACAGTACTTGAATGGAGCACCCTCAAGCATTACTCCGTTACTCAACGGTATTTAACCAAATTCATGCAAAGCCAGTTTAGGAAAAAGGATGTCTTCCTCCATGAAATCAATTACAAGTTTATTATTGACTTTGAAGGTTATCTCAGAAATCATAAGCCTTTGGATCACCAGAAGCCCATGAATAACAATGGGGTAATGAAACATCTTATTCGGCTGCGAAAGATGACTAATCTTGCAATCAAGCTGGAGTGGATGGCTAACGATCCTTTCAAAAACTACAAGTTCAAGTATCAAAAAGTTGATAAAGATTTTCTTACTGAAAAGGAACTTCAAAATTTAGAGAAAAAAGTGTTTGCAGTTGACAGATTGAATATGGTTAAGGACCTGTTTGTATTCTGCTGCTATACAGGCTTGGCCTACGTAGATGTAATGAATTTGACCACTCACCATATTATTACTGGTATAGATGATGAAAACTGGATCAAAACGTTTCGCCAGAAAACCTTGGTTCCTGTAAATACTCCAATCCTTCCGAAGGCGCAGCAGATACTTGGAAAATATATTGATGACCCAAGGGCAAATGCCAATGGTAAGCTCTTTCCTTCATTGTCTAACCAGAAAGTGAATAGCTATCTCAAAGAAATTGCTGATGTCTGTGGAATTAAGAAGAATCTTACTTTCCACGTGGCACGGCATACGTTCGCGACTACGGTAACACTTTCGAATGGGGTTCCTATTGAGACAGTAAGCAAAATGCTTGGACATACAAAAATTGCCACAACCCAGATTTATGCCAGAGTGCTCGAAAGAAAAGTAAGTGAGGATATGGCAAAACTTCGATTAAAATTAGGCTAAGCCAATCACCCTGCATTATGAAAACAGAACAATCTTATCTGCAACTAATCAAGGAATTAAAGCAGAACATAATTCAAAGCCGTTACGAAGCTTCACGTCTGGCAAATCGTGAACTATTGAAGCTGTATTATACGACCGGCTTAAAGCTTTCTAAAAAAGCAGCTTCTGAGAAATGGGGAGCTAAAATAATTGGCCAACTGGCATTAGACCTCCAAAATGAACTTCCAGGGCTTAAAGGATTCTCTCGCAGAAACCTGATGAACATGAAGCAGTTTGCCGAAGCGTATGAGAATACCGAATTTGTGCAGTCGGCAACTGCACAAATTGTAAGTGACGTAATTGTGCAGTCAGCGACTGCACAATTACCGAATGATGCAGACCTGTTCTTCTCGATAAGCTTTACACACCATCTAATTTTACTGAACAAGTGCAAGAATGTTGAGGAGCGTCTATTTTACATCCGACATACTGCTTCACAATATTGGTCTGTATCAATCCTCGAACTTAAGATTGCTGAGAAGTTGTACAAGCATCAAGGAAAGCTGCCTAATAACTTCAACGAAACTGTACCACAGGAAATAAAGGAGACCGCCTTGCAATTATTCCAGGATGAATATCTATGGGACTTTATGAATCTGGATGGCTCAGAAGATGAAAGAGGAATAGAGAGTGAAATTGTGAATAACATCAGAAGGTTTATTCTAGGATTAGGCCAGGGGTTTGCATTTATGGGCAATCAATACAGGGTTGAAGTTGATGGTCAAGAATTTTTTATTGATTTGCTTTTCTATAATCGGCATTTAAAATGTTTGGTAGCATTTGAATTGAAGCGAGGAGAATTTAAACCAGCATATGCTGGCCAACTCAATTTTTATCTTAATGTATTAGACGATAAAGTGAAATTATCTGAAGAAAACCCAAGTATTGGGATTATACTATGTAAAGAAAAGTCGAACACTGTGGTAGAATATGCATTTAGATCAGTTGGGAACGCGATGGGAGCAGCTACTTATAGGACAGTTAGATCGCTTCCTAAAGAACTAAAGGATTACTTACCGGATGCTAATAAGCTCTCAAAAATCATTTAGGTCACAATTTTTCAGGAAAAAGGTCTTTTGCAAACTGATGAAAGATGACGGGTACTCGAGGATTCATTTTATTCCGCATGAAGAAACCAAATGATTCAAGGGTTGACATTATCCTGGCTTCTAACATTTGTGTGGAAACTCCAGCCTTCTTTCTAATTGACTCAATTCGCTGATAGCTACAAGCATATATGTATGCTTGTAAAAATTCTTCCAGTAATTTAGGGCTATCCTCAAATTCTCTTGAAAATGCGATTAAGGTATCTATATCAATAATAACTAAGTCATTGATACGATTTTTTGCAGCTTTCAAAGTATCATCATGTTCAACTTCTTCCCAAAACCACTCGTTGAGTAAATGGTTAACCCCTGGTGACGTCATAGTAAGTTCAGACACCAAAAGAATTGGAAATATCCTTATGTTCCTAGCATTATAACTAGTATCGTATTTAGATTTATCTCCTTGCTCAAAGAGAATCTTAATACGTTCCGCTAGCTGTTTGACAGCCTTGTTGCCTCCATCAGTTGAGTCAAATAGATATTTTTCCTTTAATTGCTTTTCTATAGCTAGAAAATCGAAAGATTGCTTAACTGGACCTGTCAGCATGCTACCTTTGATCTCAAATAGATAAATCTTATTGCCATTTCGCACATAATAATCTGGTTCAGTGTCCAAATTAAATCGATTGCTAATTTCAGCACCTGATAAATTTAAATATCCACGCTTTTTGAATATTCGGTCCAGTAATGAATAACAAAGGTATTTTTCGATGAATTCAAATGTATAGATGCTAAAAAAAGCTCCGCTTTTCAGGTTCAATGATTTATCCTTTTCTGCTATGCGCAGAAGTTCAAAAAACATCGAGTTATATATTCGGTTTACTGTTAAAACCGAATCAAGTATCAGGTAGTTATCTTCCTCAACTTTATAAAGAGGATGTGACCGAGCATGCAAAAAATCTGTTGCTAGTGAGTATTCAATCTCATCTTCTAGCGAAAGCTGATCAAGGAATTTCTTGCTTTTCTGTTTTGTAGGGGTGTTTTCTAGATTTAGATAGTTAAGCCCCGAGTCATTCCCTGGTAGTGCCGCTTGATGGGCAATTGGTAGAATTCCGAGCAAATATTCATTCCAGTTTTCAGCACCATAGGCTTCTAGGAATTTATTTAGCAAATCCTTATAGTTATCTTCAAGAAACCTGAGTAGGTAAAAAGATTTAATAAATTGTGCAACAAAAAGCTCAAGAGCCGTAAAATGATTTAATTCATGATAAGGAAACAGTAACGTAAGGATTGTTCTAGAAAAGCGATCTGCAATGTTCGGATAATCTTCTTCTTTAACTTGAGGAAATATTGCATCACTTTTTTCTCCAAATTCATCATTTGCTGCTATATAGTTTTGAAAAAGAACTTTTTCAGATTCTGAGTTATCAAGCTTAGGTTTTCCATCCGACTTACTTGCAAGCACCTTATCCAACAAGGTCAAATTACTCCAAATATTAATAATGAGTAGTTCACTAGACTTTACTTCTAGTTTAGAATATTGAGCAACAATTTTATCCCAAAACTCATTGGCTGCAACATGATTGTCTTCACCAAACCAGTCTCCCATAACATCCTTTACATGATAATTTTTACGAGACCTAGCCAGGTGATTTAACCTTGCAATTACCTTTGCCCAAGTTGCCTTATCTAATGATGATAAATTCGAAATATCATCGGATATTTTTTCGCCAAAGACTTTAGAATATGTAACTAAAAGCTGTCTATTGAATTCTCCCATAGATTATATAAAAATACTAATCTAAATTTTTAAGGTCACTTTTCAGACAATTTAGTCAGAACATCAAATATCAGACACGTCTATTTCTCTAACCTTTCAAACACTCCTATCTTCATTATTTCACGGCCGAAGGCGTGAAAAGCAAGATGTATTTTTGTATCCAAAAATGATCTTGCCCTACCTTCCGAAGTCAGTCGGGAGCTATGAATTCAGCCATCTTCGGAACTTGATGGCTGATAGATATTGGAGGACAGGTTATGCCACGAAGAAAAGCGAAAGAGTGTGATTTACTACAGCACAAACTTCAGACACGCGTTAACGCAGCTAAATTCAAGCAGCTATCAGAACTAGCAAATAAAGCAGCGAATGGCAGTACCAGCGATCTCCTGAGAGACATCCTGAACAACCGCCAGCTAGTTGTTCATACCGTAGACAAAACACTGGCTGAATACATGCCTGAACTCATCAGGATCAGGAAGGAAATTAATGCAATCGGGAACAACATTAATCAGGTTACCCGCTACTTTAATCAGTGCCAGGAAGAGACTAAAAAGATCTTTTTCGCGACCAGAGTAGCGGGGCTATATGAGAAGTCGGCCACTAAAGCAGAGGAACTGCTGAGAGTGATTGAACAATTAGGTGAGCGATGGTTGCGAAAATAATCATCGGAAAACATATAAGGGGTATCTTATGCTACAATGAGCATAAGGTAGAAAAAGGCATAGCCCGATTGCTGACAGCGGAAAACTTTTTTACCGATGCCTCACGTCTTTCGTTTACCAACAAGCTAAACCAGTTCGAAGCTTTTACTGAAAAGAACCGCAGGACGAAGACTAATGCTATTCATATCTCCCTAAACTTTGATAATTCGGATAAACTTGACGACAAGCTTATTGCCGAGATCGGAATCCGATATATGGCAGCGATTGGGTTTGATGAGCAACCTTACCTTTTATACCGGCATCATGATGCGGCACACCCCCATATCCATATCGTAACTACAAATATTCAAAGCAACGGAGAGCGAATCGACCTTCATAATATCGGCAAGAACCAATCTGAAATAGCCAGGAAGGAATTAGAAAAAGAGTATGATTTAGTTCAGGCTGAGAGTAAGAGGCAGGTTGAGCTTAGCCAAATAAAAGAAATAGATGTTTTAAGAGCTCTATATGGCAAGCATGAGACTAAGCAAGCCGTTTCCAATGTGGTCAGATTTGTTGTTCGCAACTGGAAATACACGTCGTTGCCAGAACTAAATGCTATCCTAAATCAATATAACGTATCCGCCGACAGAGGGCCGGAGCATTCTAAAATGTTTGAGAAGAATGGATTAGTGTATCATCTCTTAGATAATGGCAAGAAAATAGGTGTTCCTATAAAGGCAAGTAGCATCTATGGAAAACCCACACTTAAATTTCTGGAAAGCAGGTACAAGCTAAATGATCAATTGAGGCTCCCTTTTAAAATCCAACTTAAAAATGTCATTGACCAGGCAAAGCTTCATCCATCCACAAAGAATGAATTTGAACAACGACTTAATGCAAAAGATATCCGGGTGCTTTTCCGACAAAATGCGGAAGGCAAAATCTATGGAGTCACCTTTACTGACCATTTATCTAAATCTGTTTTTAATGGTAGCGACTTAGGAAAATCCTATAGTGCGAAGGTCCTTACTGAATCCTTTGTTCCGAGCCCAGGAAGTCAAGCTGACAATAATAAAGCTTCTACTGAAAAGCATTTTAATAATACTAATCTGAATTTCCCTCTTGAAGATTCACACTCAACGACAAGCAGCTTATTGGATGGCCTATTAAAAACGGAATATGATGGTATGCCAACTAGCATGTTTCAGAACACGCGAAAGAAGAAAAAGCGAAGATTAAACCGATAAATACTGAATTATGAACACCGGAGAAAATGAACAAGGGCTTAGAAAAATTATGGATTTCACGAGGATGTTATCCGTTTCTATTTTGGTGATCCATCTTTACTTGTGCTGCTACACAGTCTTTAAGGATGCGGGCCTTTCGAGTACCATCAGCGATAGGATCTTAACCAATATAGCCCGAATAGATATTTTTAAATCCGCTCTGGCAGCGAAAGCAGGCACTTTATTGTTGCTTGTAATATCGTTACTAGGAGCTAAAGGTAAAAAGGATGAAAAGATACTTTTAAAACCACTAGTTACCTATACTTCGATAGGCTTGATTCTTTATTTTGGAAGTGCTTTACTATATAACCTTCGCCTTTCAAATCAAACATTCGCAGTAAGTTACATAGGGGCTTCTGGTTTAGGGTACATACTAATTTTATCAAGCGGAACCAAACTTTCCCGATTACTTATATTAAATCTAGCCAGCGATATATTCAACAAAGAGAATGAGACCTTCCCGCAAGAAGAAAGGAAGCTGGAAAATGAGTTCTCTATTAACCTGCCTGCACAGTACTATCTCAAAGGAAAAGTCCGTAAAAGCTGGATTAACATTATCAATCCCTTTAGAGGATCATTAATCCTTGGTACACCAGGCTCAGGCAAATCCTATTTTGCTATCCGGCATATCATCACCCAACATATTAAGAAGGGTTTTAGCATGTTCATCTATGATTTTAAATATGATGATCTAACCAAAATCGCTTACAATACCCTCCTAACCTGCGAAAATCAAAAGCACCTACAACGAAAATTTTATGTAATCAATTTTGAAGATTTGACTCGGACACATCGCTGCAACCCTCTCGATCCACAGAGCATGACCGACATAACAGATGCCACAGAAGCATCTAGAACAATCATGTTGGGCCTGAACCGCGAATGGATCAAAAAGCAAGGAGATTTCTTTGTTGAATCGCCTATCAATTTCGTAACGGCGATAATTTGGTACTTGAGAAAATACAAAGACGGAATTTTTTGCACCTTGCCGCATGTTATCGAATTGATGCAGGTTGAATATAAGTATTTGTTTGCAGTGCTTAATCAGGAACCAGAGATTGAGGTTCTAATCAATCCCTTTATTTCGGCCTGGAAAAACGAAGCGTATGATCAGTTGGAAGGTCAGGTGGCAAGTGCTAAAATTAGCATGGCAAGGCTCTCATCGCCAGCTCTGTACTTCGTCTTATCAGGGAATGACTTCACACTTGATTTAAATAATCCCGATGAGGCCAAAGTTATTTGCATGGGCAACAATCCGCAGAAGCAGCAGGTATACGGAGCGGTATTGAGCTTATATATCTCAAGAATGATTAAACTGGTCAATCAGAAAAACAAGCAAAAGTGCAGCTTGATATTTGATGAATTTCCGACTATCTATTTTAATAATATTGACAGCCTGATTGC
>CBFGOI010000101.1:0-17404 GCA_965650335.1 uncultured Pedobacter sp.
GCTACTACGTCGACCGAAACAAACCAACACTATAATTAAAAAAAATATGTCAATAACAAATGAGTCAGAATTAATCGGAATGAAAAAAGCAAGTGAAGCAGTTGCTATCACTTTAAAAGAAATGAGAAAATTTGCCAAACCAGGTATGAGTACAAAGGAATTAGATAACTATGGCGGGCAAATCCTTAACGATATGGGAGCTAAATCAGCGCCATTTTTAACCTATCGCTTCCCAGGTTGGACCTGCATAAGTGTGAATAATGAATTTTGTCACGGTATTCCGTCCGACACCAGAATACTTAAAGAGGGCGATTTAGTGAATATCGATGTTTCAGCCGAGCTTAATGGTTTTTGGTCTGACAACGGCGGCTCTTTTGTAATTGGCGATGATGTCAACCTACACCAAAAACTTATAGAAGCTTCAAAGCAGATTCTACATAAAGCAATATACAATATAAAAGGCGGGGTTCGAATTTCGGAGATCGGGCATTTAATAGAAACGGAAGCCAAAAAACGTGGTTACAAAGTCATCAAAAACCTTACAGGGCACGGAGTAGGAAAAAGCCTTCACGAAGAGCCAAGCGAAATAGCGAATTACAGAGACCCTTTTAATCCGGCCAGATTTAAAAAAAACTCTGTCGTTGCCATTGAAACATTTATATCAACAAGTTCAACCTATGCCGAAACCTTAAGCGATGGTTGGACAATGGTTGGAAATAAAGGAGGTTTTATGGCCCAACACGAGCATACAATTGTTGTTACTGACGGAAGACCAATTATACTGACAGAAATGAATGAAATTTGGAATTAAAAAAAGCTTACAAACTTTACCAGGTGCTAGCTAAAGAGTTCAGGGCACACTTTATGAACTAAACGATACCAAACCAAGATTGTTGGTGGGACAAACAAAGGAAAAAATCTATGACAAAATTAGACCCAATAATTGCAGTAAAAGACGTGGAAGCCAGCTCACAATGGTATGAACGAATATTTCGATTTGAAAGGCAACACGGTGGCGACAATTTTGCTGTTCTAGTTTCAGATGACAATAAAATCATTCTCTGCCTTCACAAATGGGAAGAACATAATCATCCGACAATTGCTAATCCAAACATTCCTGTGGGAAATGGACTTTTACTTTACTTCAGGACAGAAAACATGAATGGGGTTTATCAGAATGCAATAAAAGCCGGTTGCGTGATAGAGGAAGAGGTTCACTTAAATCCTAATTCCCTTAGACAGGAGTTTTCTTTCCGTGATCCTGACTGATTTTTCTTAACTGTAACAGAATTTCACAGCTATGAAGGGTAACAAGCCAGTCTAACAGGCGGAAACAATATTCTTTATAAGTTTTTTTGGTGATAGCAACAAAGAAAAAAACTATAACTAAACCCAAATAACACAGTATTGATATGGGAAACGAAAAAACTCTATCGCTACAACAAACTGAGGAACTGCTCAGAACATTGAAAACCCGCTTTGAGAAAAACATGAGCCGCCATAAAGATATTGAATGGGCTAAAGTACAAACTAAGCTAGAAGCCGACCCAGGAAAAATGTGGTCGCTGAATGAAATGGAGAGTACCGGTGGTGAACCGGATGTTGTTGCTCATGACAAAAATACGGACGAATACATTTTTTATGATTGTTCAGCGGAGAGTCCCAAAGGTCGCAGAAGTGTTTGTTACGACGTTGAAGCTTTGGAATCCAGGAAAGAACATAAACCGGCAAATAGCGCCATTGGTATGGCAAGCGATATGGCCATCGAACTTTTAAGCGAAGAACAGTACCGGGAGCTGCAGAAGCTTGGGAATTTTGATTTAAAAACATCGAGCTGGATAAAAACCCCCTCTGAGATCAGAGAACTTGGCGGTGCCTTTTTTTGCGATCGCCGCTACAATCATGTCTTCCTGTATCATAACGGGGCGGAATCTTATTATGCAGCCAGAGCATTCCGGGGTTCGCTTAGGGTTTAGAGGGGGACTTTCAGCAATTTGTAATTGCATTGTGCAGGTGAGATATCCGCGGTACAAAGGCTTATACCTCCATAATTTGGACATCTCTCTCAGTAACTTTAAATCTCATCCAGTCTCAAACTCTGTGTTCTATCCATTTGTTGTGATGGAACTTGTATGGCATTATACTTTTTTTAATCATTATCGGTTATTGATAATTATTGTGTAATATTCCTGTCGATTTAATTTAAAGTATGAGACTCCCTATAGAGCGGAAACCCATTAAAGTATACCCTGATCCTAAACGTGTAATTGCCAGATTTTTTTTTAACGGAGATGAACGTGGCAAAGAAGTAATCAACATGGTGATGGCTTTGAGCGACGAACAAGTTTTCAGCATCATATCACCGCTTTTACAAGAATATTCAAAAAGGCATAGAAATATCACAAAAATACTGCAGAGGCATTGCAGTAAGCTTACATTTTTATTTGATGCCCTGGCAATTGATTACGATAGTATTCCACCTTATCGAAAATTGCTTCTCGGCTCATACTTTACACATGAATATTCTATTGAATCGGCCGCATTTTTTAACCCCTCGATTATTGAAGACCCCAACCAGACCGATCTTGAAGAAGGCGAAAGACGCCTGATCATTAGTTTCAGAGCAGTTGGCGAAGGGCACATTTCATCAATCGTATTCAGACGGGCATTAATCGACAAATTCAATAATATTAGTGTTATCCCCGTCGGAAATTATATTGATGAAGCCGAGATTATTCGGAGCGCTACTTACAATAAAAAGCTCTTTCTTGAAAAAGCTTTAGTATCACATGTTAGTGTTAATGTGTTAAAGGAATTGGATACTAAACTTGATGAACACTTCGATTATTTAACATTAAGAAGGATCATTCTTGAATCACAAAAAATTGAGCCCGACCCGGTAAGGGATGTAGAGCTCGAAAAAGTGTTATGGTTGTCGGATTCATATTACGAAATTATCTTTTCCATGGATACTGACATCTCCGACAGGGTAATATTTCCAATATCAGAATTTGAACGAAAAGGCATTGAAGATGCCCGTTTTACTAAGTTTATCGGGGACGATGGCCAGATAACCTATTATGCCACCTATACCGCTTATGATGGTGTCATTATAATGCCTAAACTTTTAAAAACTAAAGATTTTTATGACTTTAAAATAGGACCACTATTTGGTGCGGGCGCGCAAAATAAAAATCTGGCTTTATTTCCACGTAAAATAAATGGAAAATATGCCATGTTATCGCGTATTGATGGATGGAATAATTACATCATGTATTCGGAAAATATTAATGTATGGGAAAATCCTATAAAACTGCATCAGCCGAAATACAGTTGGGAATTTGTGCAAATCGGAAATTGCGGGTCGCCTATTGAAACCGAGGAAGGGTGGCTTGTAATCACTCATGCGGTTGGCCCTATGCGCAGATATTGCCTGAGTGCCTGCTTGTTAAAGCTTGACGATCCATCTGTGGAAATCGGCCGGCTGAAAGAGCCTTTATTAGTTCCAAATCCAGATGAACGTGAAGGATACGTACCTAATGTAGTTTACTCTTGCGGATCTATTATCAACAACGGCCAACTAATTATTCCCTACGGACTATCAGACTATTCGTCCTCTTTTGCCTCAGTAGATTTAAAGGATCTACTGAATAAATTAAAAAGCATCTAGTTAAGAATGGTTTTATAAAAATGAATATAATCGGCTGCCATCTTTTCCTGAGAGAAATGGGAAGCAGCCCAGTCATTACAAGATTGCCGGTTTAATTTTGATATCGAAGTCAGTGCATCAACGGCTTCCTGAACATTATTTACGAGAAAACCGGTTTTTTCATGGACAATAAGTTCGGGCATAGATCCTTTATTGAAAGCAATTACCGGTGTTCCGCAAAGCATTGCTTCGGCTACACTCATCCCGAAAGGTTCATTAAACTGGATAGGATGAAGCAGCGCCATCGCATTCCCTAATAATTTGTTACGCATTTCCGGACCGGCATGACCGAGGAATTGAATTTCATCCCCTAAAAAGGGTTTTACCTTCTCATTAAAATAATCCTGATCCTGAATAATTCCTGCAATCAGTAATTTCTTTTTAGAGCAACGGGCAATTTCAATTGCTTCTGCTGTACCCTTATCAGGATGTATTCTTCCTAAAAACAACAAATAATCGTGAGGGTCGGGATTGAAAGTAAAATCAGAAATTCGTAATCCATTATACACAGTCCCCAGGTATTGTAATTCAGGGCTTCGGTCCGAATTACTTATTGATACATAATGAGATGACTGGTTGTATTTTTTATAAACAGAAATTATTTTTTTAGATGAAAAGCCATGTATGGTAGTTAAAACAGGAGTTCTGATTAGTTTTGAATACGTAAGCGGAAGGAAATCAAAATGGTTGTGGATCAGATCAAAACTCCCCGCCTTCTCCATCAGGTTACTAATGTGCAGGCATTCAACAGTCTTGGCATCCACATTCATATCTTCGGCATAGCCTTTCGCTATCACCGCATCCAGTTTTCCTTTAGTAAGAGAATCCTGCGTGGCAAATAAGGTAACATCTATTCCTGCAGCAACAAGTCCCTCAGCAACATTAGACGCCACCTGTTCCCATGGGCCATAATGCCGTGGCGGTGTCCGCCACGCAACTGGCGCTAACACAGCTATCTTCATTTAAACAATAAGCTTTTCTGCTTTTCTATATTCTCGTTATTCAGATATTCATGTTTAAAAGCCTGAAGTACCGTTAGATGAGAAATAAGATAGGCTAATGTACTCTCTGCTCCCTGGTTTCGGTTAATGCCTGATTCCTGTAAACCATCGCAGCAGCCTTTGATTTCTGTGTCGTATAAAGGTACACGAAGCGAATTTTCTCCCAGAAACCATAAATAGCTTGAAAATACCTTCTTTAAATACTTCGTCTCCCCGGTTACGCGATAGGCCTGGAAATACATCAATACCATAGCCATTATTTCAATAGCCTGTTGATCATGCAGCGGCATTTTCCCATCTCTAAGGTACCATCCATTATTTCCTATAGGATTCAGATAATCATTGCTAACGGTAAGTTTTTCAATGAATATTAATGCTTCGAAGGCGACCCTTTTTACATCTTCATTTCTTGTTATCTCTGCCGAATGAAATAAAGCCAAAGGCAGGATGGCATTATCATAAGTCAGATGATTTTCAAACCAATGCCAGTCCTCCCCTTTTGTGACATGATACGCTTCCATCAATTTATTGGTTAGCGTTTTGAGTTCCTGCACTAATCTCTCATCATAAGGATAAGTTCTTAAATAATAACTTATACCTGTAATTGCATTGCCTATTCCTCGAAGATGTGTCAGCTTTTGGAAGTGAGGGATAGACTTGAGGAATAATTCTTGCCCCAGTTCTCTGTATGAATTATTCGGGGCAGTATGTATCAGATAGCCCAGGGCCCAGATAGTGCGGCCGAAGGAATCATCAGAACCCTCGTCATCAAGGTATTGCCTGCTAAAGCTTAGGAAATTACGGAAATTACCGTTATCTAGCTGCATATCGTGTATAAAGCTTAAGTAAACGGGAAGTAAATCGAGAGCTTCTTTGTTCTTATTCATCTGGTATGCCATTAATGCCATAATCAGAGCACGGGCATTATCGTCCAGACAATAACCCTCTTTACGATTAGGAATACCATACTTAGCGTGTTGAAAAATACCGGTATCATCTGTTAACCGTTTTGCATATGCCAAATCAAATTCTGGCATCACGCCGGGATCAATAATCTGACTGAGGATCTTTTCACTATAATCAGGGTTTCTTACAGCATTTTCAACCAGATCAATATACTCAAGCCCTATTTTTGGCCAGCGAAGTTTAAGACCGTATTGGTAAGCATTATTTTTTAATGTATTTAGCTTTTCCGGACTTTCGAGGAGTTGGTTAACAATACTGGCAAGTCCAAGCTCATCCTTAAAATTAAATAAACGCCCACGATTATCGTCTAAAAGTTCCTGGGCATGCCAGTAAGGAGTAGATACTATAGCGGCCCCCGCCCCAACAGCATATGAAAGTGTACCGCTAGTAATTTGAGCTTCATTGAAATACGGGGTAATATAGATATCGGCGGCTGTCAAGTAATTAATCAGCTCGTCTTCTGAAACAAACTTATTAATAAAGGTAAGGTGCTGATCAACTTTTAATTCAACGGCAAGCTGTTTTAGCGCGTCCCGGTATTCTTCACCAGAATTTTTCACTATTCCGGGATGTGTATTTCCTAAGATAACATACATTACATCAGGATGCTCTTGTACAATTCGGGGTAATGCTTGAATCACTGTCTCTAACCCTTTATTTCTACTGAGTAATCCGAAAGTGAGTAACAGTCGCTTATTTTTCAATTCCGAAAACTCTCTGACAGGATTAACATCCGGAGCTTCCAGATCTGGCACTCCATGCTCAATAAGCTGAATTTTCTCTTCAGGCACCTGATAAATCTCAATCAGAAATTTTACAGCACGTTTACTCATTACAACCACTTTTGCAGACCTCTTTGCGATTTCGAGAATAATAACTCTTTGCAAGAAGGTAGGCGACTTTAATATGGTATGAAGAATTGTAATAAGAGGTTTTTCAAGTTTGTTAAGAAAAGGAAGAACATAAACTCCGCTTTCACCGCCATAAATTCCAAATTCATGTTGAAGGATGCATGCGTCCACATTGCTGGCATTTATAAAATTAGCCGCATCAGTATAGTCATTTTGGTAGTTTTGTCTGATCACACATTTAACTTCATCTGGATAATCATACTCCTGCATATTTTCAGAATTGTTTAAAGCAACAACAAAGCAGGATTGGGATAGAGTTTTAGTTGAAAAACTAGAATTTATAGCCCTTATAAGATTATGATTAAAAGTCGCCAATCCACATTCACGTGGAGGGTAGGTTGAAATATATGCTATTTTCATATCTGGTTATAGGTATCACTTATTAAATATTCAGCAGATTTAATCTTACGTTCAGTTTTTTTGGTTCACTGTTAAGTAAGATTTAGTTCACTGACTTTAGCTTCTTTTTTCTGTCTGAGAAGCTTTTCTACATCCCGTTCATCCGAGGCTGATCTATAACAAATTGGGATCCATGTAGGTAGTACATTTTAATGTTGTTATTGTTGTTGACTTTTTCTAAAAAAATTTAAGCAAATAAAATATCTGGTGGTTTTTGAGCCTCGAATACTTAATCCTCTGGCTACTAAATCTCCTCTTTTAATAGTAATAAAGGAATTGTTGTATGGAAAGCTAATTTTTTAGTGAGACTGCGATGAAACAGACTTTCAAAGAGACCGTACTTTTGAGGCACGGTAATTACCACTTGTATGTCATGATCAAGCGCGAACCCCATAATTCCGTCGGCTGCATCATCGTGATTAATATAATGGTATTCCGGTTTTTCATCATCCCATTGTTTATGCAATAAGGACTGTTGAGAAACCGTGTCCTGATTAAAATGATCCCACTCCTTAGGTTCTACGTTTAGAATGACAAGTTTAGCCTTTAGAGCATGAACAAATGTTTTTACAGTATTTACCGGGGTCGTGTTGGAAATTTTTCTAAGATCGCAGGCAAATAATATCCTCTTTATACTTTCAAACGTTGCTTCTTTTGGCACTATGAGTAAAGGGGCTGAACATTCTTTTGCAACATTAATCGCATTGCTGCCCACAAGTATTTGTTCAAGATTGCTTTTACCAGTTATACCCATCACAACCAGGCCAGCATTCTGCTGCTCAGCAATCAACTGTTCTGCATCAATAAGCGGACGTTCATCTGTACGGATCTCTATAGTTGTTTTTTCATTTACCAGCGGTTGAAGTTTGCTTTTTAAATCTTCAAGATCTTTAACACTTTCATTATAAAGTTCAACGGAGCCGGCGGGCATGAATTCGGGCAGGCTCTTTGTCTTGTAACGAAATTGATAAGAATGATACAATATCATATCAGATGTTCCCAGCTGATGTGTTAAAGCCGCGGCATACCGGGCCGCGTTAAATGCAGCGTCTGAGAAATCTGTTAGTACAACAATAGTTTTCATACCGTACACTTTATTCAGACATTCATCAATGGCCCGTTCCAGTTGTTGAAATTCCTCATCTGAAACATTAAGAACCCCTTTGGTCTCGATTATCCATTGATCATTATCCGAACGAGTGAGAATTGCGGGATTTCGCTCGCCCGTAACCATTTCAACTTTGAATTTTCTATTATTCTCTGATGGTGTTATTATAACTCCAAAATCCAGGTTACCGGTTCGGAATTTCGCAGTAAACGGTTTCATAAAAGCGCCCTCCTGAGTATTAATGATTCAATTTCGATTATGTTTCATCTGATTTTTCTAATATTATTTTTACTTCCAACCAGATCATCCATTGCTATTTTTATATATAAAGAGGCAAATGAAGTTGGCCGAATAACAACCATTTGTAAGCGAATGCAGCGATAATGCTACCTGGTCTTTAAAGGCGCCCAAGGTCAAAATTGGGTTGCCGAAAAACGTAATTGTAAATCTTCTGGCTGCTAACGAAAGGCATTCTCCACCCTCTGAGTTTTGTGAAAAAAATCTGTGGTTGGGCAGGTGTTTAAAATATCGGCATTTCCATCCTGTCCCCCCTTCCGCACAAGTGCATTTATTTCAAGTTAAACAGTTTATTAACCCTTAATACCAATAAGTTTTTGGCAATTGGTTTTCTAAGATATTCAACGGCACCTTGTTCCAAACCTTTTACTTCATCTTCTTCGCTAGTATGGCTCGTGAGAAAAACAACTGGAATTTTTATATTCTTAGACTTCAGAACTTCCAGTAACTGGTATCCTGTTACATTAGGCATTGAAATATCCGATAAAATCAAATCAAAAGGCCTTTTGCTTATTTCCATTAAAGCATCCATGCCATCAGCGGCAAGCACGACATTGTACCCTTCATCGGTAAGTATTTTGGCAGTAATTAACCGGGATAATTCATTGTCTTCCGCTAACAGTATAGTGCGGCTCTTCTTAGCAATCCGGTTCGATTCTTTTTTGCTTCCTTTAAAAAGCATACTTTCAAAGACCTCATCCATAGAAACACTTGCAAACCCCGAACTATAATCAGACATGGCATACGGAATAATTAATGTATTATTATGAATTATTGAACCACAAGAATATACCACATTAGGTACATAGCCTTCACGTTCCTCTTCGTTAGGCGTAAGTAATGGAATTGGTAGTTGCCCGTTTACCTTGCTCGGATCATCCGGATCAAGTAAAATAGCTCCTAAGCAATACCTGCGCATGGCACCCACACCATGAGTTATCACTAGCCAACCATGCTCGGTTTCAATCGGCGATCCTGAATTTCCTAATTGTATAAACTCCCAGGGGAAACGAGGCTCCTGAAGTAATACTGGGTCGTTATCCCAATTATTAATCTGGTCAGAATACATAATGTAATTATTCTCCCCGTCATTGCGTGAAAGCATAGCATAGGACCCATTAACCTTTTTCGGAAAAAGCGCCATCCCTTTATTCTGCGCGTATTTTCCATAAATCGGCATTATCTTAAATGTATAAAAGTCACTCGTCTCAATTAGCTGAGGCAAAATAACAAAACCATTATAGGCCGTATAAGTAGCATAATACCGGGTATCTCCGTCATCTTCGGTAAAGCGCACAAATCGGGCATCCTCAATGCCGTTGCTTTCTGTATCGCTTATCGGAAAGATGACCCGCTCGGCTATTGCCGTATCGAAAGAAAATGTAATCTGATATTGTGCGTTGGCAATCCATTTAATCGATTGTAATACTTTTTGATCGGTGATTTTTATTTCATCGGTCTTTTGATACTCTGTAATTCTATTTCTCAAATCATTAAAAACGAAAGTATCACCCAAAGGACTAAAAATCTTATCAACTACATCATAATCTTCCAGGTGCATATCATGCAGCTTTGATAAAAAGCTAGACTTTTCATAAATATGAAGTTTGATAGTTTCAGCTTCATCTACCAGTCGGCTGGCCGGATCAAATTCAATATTATTATCAGCACCAAGCACCCCGCCGCGAAAAACGACGGATGACACATGCCCCTCCCCTGTAGCTCTAAAACTTACGATGACCCGCTTTTGATTACTTTGAAGATGCGATTGATCCGGGTCCTCTATCAAAGAAGGATTGAAAAACGCCGCCGATTCAATTGAGTACTCATGTGTGAAATAAGCCCCCACCAAAAGCTGACGCTCCTTTTTCATTTTTTGGGGATCGTAACCCAGCTCTACTAACAAGTGTAAAACACGATCGAAATGTTTAGAAAAAATGCGGGTTATATTGCGGTGCCGGTTAGAAAAATCACGAAGTGTTTGGTTAAGAACCTGCGAAGCGTCACTCTCCGATAACTCCATAACACGGGAAATAATCTTTTTGGCTCTGCCGGGCCCTCCGGGCATAAAAAAACGAACGATAACCCGTTTTGGATCAGGATCAAAATGGACAGGCATTCGTGTAACATTCATAGCCATAACGCAACAATTTCTAATCAATATTATTTATTCTGACTGGCTTAGATACCGACGACATTATCTATACAACTTCACTGTATCTTTTTGATTTTCAATGCAGAAACTGTATTGATTTAACGTTCGAACTGATCTCTTGTTCTTATGTCTTTAGTTAAATATTTTGAAAACAGTTTATGTAGAGAATAGGAACCGCTGCTAAAAAAATCCTATTTTGCCCCAATCATGAAACAGTATCTCTTTATCCTTGCATGCAGTTTTGCTGCCTGTAACACTCCTTTAAAAAAATTGGAGCTCCAGACCGTTTATTCCAGGAAGATGGTAGAAACTCGCGCTATGAAGAGTTTCAATACCAACAGAAACGAACAGCAATTGGCCAAAGCCCACTGGGACTATGTGCCGGGTTTGGTTGCTTTCAGTGTTTTAAAAGCTTGGGAGCAATATCCTGAAAAAGAAGAGTACTACCAGATTGTAAAGGCTTATGCCGATCACTGCTTACAGGGACAGGACACTGTCGAGGTTGGCAAGAGTAATATAGATGATCTGGCAGCAGGGAAGATTCTTTTTACTTTATATCAGACTGAGTTAAAAAAAGGTAACACCGCCGATGCGCAGCGCTATAAGAATTGTGCAACGTTTTTGCGAAATAAGCTTAAGTACAGTCATAATCGCATCGATGCATCCAAACCGGGAGCCGGAGGTTTTTTCCATAAAGCACAGTATCCAAACCAGATGTGGCTCGATGGTTTGTACATGGGTCCGGCTCTGTATGCTCAATGGCAGGGCAATTTTGGCAAAGAAAAAGGCAGCGAGGATAATATTCAGTCTTGGGATGATATTGCCCTGCAGTTCAAAACTATCCACCAGTATACATACGACCGGGACAAACAACTTAATTACCATGCCTGGAGCGCCGATCCGCAAGACGAAAACTCATTTTGGGCCAGAAAAAACAGTCCGTACAAAGGCTGTTCGCCGGAATTCTGGGGACGGGGAATGGGCTGGTATTTCGCGGCACTGGTCGATGTACTCGAGTTTATGCCCAAGGAGCACAAGGACTACAATGCCTTAAGGGAAAACGTAAATCAGGTAGCAGCAGGACTGGCACGATACCAGGATAAGCAGGCCGGTGTGTGGTACCAGCTTTTACAGTACGACAGCTCGAAGAAAGCCGACAATAGAGGTGACGAGCTTGCCGGGGACGTTTATAATCAATGCGACAAAGCGAATTACCTCGAGTCATCAGCATCGTCAATGTTTACTTATGCCTATTTAAAAGGCATCCGTTTAGGCGTTTTAGATAAAAAAACTTATTTACCTGTGGCAGAGAAAGCCTACCGGGGCTTGCTGACCAACTTCATTCGTGAAGAAAGCAATGGGCAACTCAGCATACTACAATCCTGCGCTTCGGCGGGTTTGGGGCCGGCGAAAGACAAGTCGAGAACCGGGACAGTTAATTATTATCTATGTGGTAAGGATGTCACGGTTACACAAAATGAGGGCAAGGCAATCGGGCCATTCATTTTGGCTAGTTTGGAGTATGAAAGAAGGAAGTAAAGTGTTTTGGTAAGTGCGATAGAATTGTGCGGGTGAGATATCGCCGCGGTGCATCCTGTATTTCCATAGCCCGGAGACCTCTCTCCGCGCAGCCCCTGCCACGGGGTGCGCTCGAGGTGACGAGAGAATTGAAACTTCGTTTTTACAGGCTCTGTATGAGTATTACTTCCACTCTTCCAGCGCAATTAAAACCTCATTTTGGAAAATTTACATTCTTCATTATTTCCTCAATCTGATCTGTGTGTCGCTTGCAGTGGCCGGCCATAAACAGAATCGCCTGGTAGGCATCAATTTTTCCAAACGGCAAATCATAATAATGATTCCGTAAGTCATCAGCAGTAGTTTTAATATAATTAATGTGGACTTCCCGCTTGGTTATGAACTCCTTAAGAGTGGCTTCATACGTGCCAAATCTACCGGTAGGTTTAAACGTTTCCGGTGCGTTTCTTTTGATACTTCGATCGGTGATCATTTTAACAAGATCTTCATCACTCGTCTTTACCTCGCTCCGTTTTGATGGATCAGCGGGTTCGCTAAGAGCCTTTTCAGTCCATCCAAATAAGTTAGTCTCAGATATAGCAATGTGTTCCACACATTCTGCGACAGACCAACTGGCCGCGTCGGGTTTAAAAGCCAATTGCTCCTGCCTAAGTCCGCTCACTTTTTTAAGGAAGTTCTCTTGTGTCGCCTGTAAAAAATTTAAGGCATGTTTGCGTTCTGCATCAGTTAAACCGGCAGAATTATTAAAGCTCATGCTTAAAAAAGCAATTGCTACAAAAAGTAAATTTTTCATGTCTATTTTGATTGAGTGTTAAGTATCCTTACAAAGGAGTCGGTTCAAAGTCCTGGTGTTCCTTTTCCTTCTGTTAATAATTTGAATAGGCTTCCTTTAAAATAATAATCCCAGCCTTTTTCACAGTCGTGGTAACATTCAAGTTCAGGAACTAAGCCGACGTGAATGAGATTGATTTGGGTTTTGTTGTTTTGCTCAGATAGTTCGAACCGAATTTCAGTGTTCTTCCAGGTCTGTTTGTCTTCAACAAAATTAAGCTTGCTGTCGGTAACCAGCCAAGTCACTTTTTTACCGGGGATAAGTTCAATTACTTTTTGGGTTGAAACATGGATGTCGCCAAACCGGACTGTAAATTCGTCATTCAGCTTTTGCGAGCTGCCCTCCAAATCGTCTGTCCACCACTTCGAAACACGATTAATGCCTTTAAACACTTCCTGTGCTGTGGCATTCACCAAAATGGTTGCCGTATAATCCTTTACTTTCATTTTTATATTTTTTAATAGAAGAATTGCTCTATCTATGAGGCCGAACTCAGCTCTTTTTCATGGGCAGTTTGCGGTTTACCTTTCGCATTGGGCATACCTTTACCTGTGCTTATCAGGCTATATAAACTTTGCTGTATGTATTGGGTCCATGCATTTGAGCAAATTTCAAAACATTCATATTCGGGAATTAAACCTATGTGAGTAAAACGGAGCTGCGTTTTGTTATCATTTTCGAAAATGTCAAAACTGATTTTTGTACCTGTCCATTCGCTTTTGTCTTTAGTAAACTTAAAATAGTTGTCCTTAATCAGCCACACGATTTTCTCGTTGGGGACGACTTCTATTAATTTCATTTCGCAACGGTGGACATCTTCATAATGATACTTAAACTCATCATTGACTTTTTCTGTGTTGCCTTCAATCTCTTCCGACCACCCATCCACGAACATTGGTGATGGCATCGAATACTTCTCTCGGGGTCTGGTCTACCAATATGGTAGTAGTGAAATCTGATGTAGCCATTTTCTTTTTATTTTATAAGATCAAATTTTCAAATTGAATAAAGTAAAATTACGGTCTTAATTATGGTTTAGCAGGTTGTGAAATAGACATTCTAAAGGGTTGATTTGGACAAACCATTCATTTATCTTTATCTAAAAATCTACAATGAAGCAAGTAACGATCGTTGTCCCAAAGGGAAACGTTAATCTAAGCAGCATAACCGGTTCATTCGAAATCCTGACCCGAGCAAATGACTATTGGCAGAGGATAGGAAACAACCCAATGTTTGAAATCCGTATAGCCGGTTTTGAAACAAACCTGAAATTGGATGCGGGCTTTTTCTCAATTCATCCGGTAAATATCAGAGACATAAAGAACACCGATTTGCTGATTATTCCCTCGCTCGCCCACGATTATGACAATATACTTAAGGATAATAAAGAGCTTATTGTTTGGGTCAGAGAGCAGTATGAAAGTGGTGCCGAACTGGCAAGTATTTGTACAGGTGCATTTCTGCTGGCGGCTACAGGGTTACTGGACGGAAAGAGCTGTTCCACGCATTGGAATGCGGCAGCCGGTTTTACACGGCTGTTTCCAAACATTAAGCTTCATATCGATAAGCTGCTTACTGTTGAAAAGGGAATATATACCAACGGTGGTGCATATTCTTTTCTGAACCTGATACTGTTCCTGGTTGAAAAATATTTTGACAGACAGACGGCGATATACTGCTCTAAAATTTTCCAAATTGATATTGAAAGAGACTCGCAATCGCCTTTTAGAATTTTTCAAACACAGAAGAATCATGGCGACGAATTGATCAGCAGAGCCCAAACGTATATTGAAGAGAACTTAAGCGAACGAATTTCTTTCGAAGATCTGGCCTCAAAACTAGCGACGAGCAGGCGAAACTTCGACAGGCGTTTTATCAAAGCCACGGGTAATACACCGATGGAATATTTACAGCGTGTAAAGGTGGAAGTGGCGAAAAGCACTTTGGAAAAAGGCAGGAAAAGTATTTTTGAGGTGATGAATGAGGTAGGATATTCGGACGATAAAGCGTTCAGGGAAGTCTTTAAGAAGATAACAGGCCTCTCTCCTTTGAATTACCGGGCGAAGTTTAATAAACAAGCAGTTTTAGTTTAGCTCGGATGGATATTTCGGGATTTATTTCTATATAAATCCTCACCTTAAATCATCCTTCTTCGTATCCAAAACACTTCTATTGAGCTTTAGCTTCACCATTCCCATGGGATGAAATCTCTCTGAAGTTATCGCTGCATACATCACCGTATAGGTATCGTTTCCTTCGGGAATAAGGCAAAGCGGTGTACGCATAATATTCCACCACTTATTTACTTTTGTTTCTATGGGTAAATAATGGGCTTCCGACCATTTATAACCATCTTTCGAAAGCGAATATCCAATCATGTTTGGTAAATGATGCCCCCAACCTTCGGGGCCACCATCAAATATGGTGATGAACAGTCCGTTTGGTAAGCTATAAACTATAGGATTTTCGATGAACCATGGATGGATGGACCGAATAGGATTAATAATAGTGTCTAAACGCGTCCAGGGACCTTCCATTGTTTTGGATTTAGCTAGTCCTACAAACCAGCCTTTCCCTAATTTATCAGGATAATCTTGTTTGTTTTTATATGGGTATGCACCACCATAAAATGCGAGCCATTCATTCCCAACCTTATAGGGGAAAAAGGAATCTACTCCCTGCCTGCCTTCCCACAATTGTGTATCCATTCCCGGTTCCATAATAATTCCACAATCTTTGTACGGGCCTCCAATTCCTTCATAACCTTCTTTCACCGATTCTGTGCGCCAAATTCTTCCAAATGAGTGATTTGGAGAAATATTTTTATCGACGGTGTAGGCCAAATAATATCCATACCAGCGGTTCGATTCCTTACTAAATACCGGCATATACGACCAGATCGCACCCCTCCTGTCATTTAAAGGATTGTCTTCGGGCGTTATAGCGTAATTTCCGCTTGCCTGATAAATGGTCGACTGACGTGTCCAGTTGATGGCATTTTTACTTGTCCAATGTCCGATCCTGGTTTTTACCCTGTCAAAGTACATCTCAATCCCTTCCTGTCCGGCCCTCTCTGTAGGAAACATATGATACGTATCTCCTATTTTAACACAGGCACCACCTTCGAACCCTCCCAATATGCCCTCTGTTCCGGGCATTCCCTGGCAGATCACAGGTTTTTCGGGTCCGCCGATTATCTCAAATAAAGGTTTTTCGTTGGAAAATCCTTCTACTATAAATGGATCCCATAACCGGCCGTCGGGTAAACCAGCGTCTGTCTCTGAAAAGGAATGTGAAATATTTACTGCACCTAATAAGACGAATAAGGTGTTTTTCCAATTAATTTGATGAACGCCTTTTTGAAAGTCAACCCCATATACATCTGTTGATGGGAATCCGCTTATTGTTAGAGCATTTTTGAGAACTGGATGGCTGTTGACTTTCCCATCGTGCAAGTTTATTGATGATAAATAAGTTGAACTTTTATCATTCAAGGAATCCCTAAATACACCTATAAGAATTTTGGTATTCTGTTTTAATCTAAATTTCAGTTCGCCGTCTGCCAGTACGGGGCTATTATAGCGAAGCTTAACTCCACTTAAACCATTCAATTCCGGAGAAATCCTGACAATACTATGCTTGCTGTTACTAAAAACAGCATTGAATTTGGCTGTTTCATATCTTTTATATCCTTTGCTCAGGATTTCAAGCGGAACAGGAGTTACGGCAAATCCTTCACGAAAGAACAGCATCAGGGACAGGATAAAGATATATTTGAGATAATCTTTCATAAAGGCATTGCTAAAAACTATAACTTAATCTCAGTTAAAACTTCGTCTCTGAAATTAAAACCCCAGCCTGCTGCTTCATGCGGAATAGCAAAGCCGTCTTTTACCACCATAGGATTATCGATCAGCGGATCAATCCAGTCGAATGATTCCACTCCCTTGCCATTCGGAATTGAACAGACCAAGGGAACATCATAATCTTTATAATAATGTGGTAAAACAGGGATATGATAGCTATGAGCAAGGGCCGCGCTCTGTCGCCAGGCTTCAACACCGCCTATCCGTAATAAATCGGGTTGCCAGATATCTATCGCTTTACGCTGAAGTAATTGTACAAGCGCTAAGGTATCGTATTCTCTTTCGCCCATTGCCAGAGAAATACCAGTTTGATTTTTTAGTACCTGGTAGCCGTCGAAGTTTTGATGGTTTATGGGTTCTTCAAACCAATAAATATTTAGTTGCGTTGCTGCACGTGCAAGCTGAATTGCAGCAGGTAACTCCATACCCTGGTTGGCATCCATCATTATATTGACGTCGTTACCAACTGCATCACGCACAATGTTCAAGCGTTCGTAATCTGTTTGCCATTTGGGTGAGCCTACTTTAATCTTTACTGCCTTAAATCCTCTCGCCACATAATCAGAAACTTCTTCAACCAACTCATCAGTGGAGAATTGACCACGGACAACAAGAATCAAG
>CBFGOI010000102.1:0-17351 GCA_965650335.1 uncultured Pedobacter sp.
TTGAGCAGGCCAAGAATAGCACCTCGCTTAATAATTTCAAAACATCCCCCCATAAAAAATATGCGTTGATATTTGGCAATGAGGTAAATGGCGTATCGGATGAAGCGATGGCTTTAATAGACAAATGCATCGAAATCCCACAGTTCGGAACCAAGCACTCTTTTAATATTGTTGTATCTGCAGGTATTGTTTTGTGGGATCTTTTTGCCAAGCTAAACTTCAAATATTAGCAAGCAAAACACATATAAAACAAAAAAATCCCGCCTTACAGACAGGATTTTTTTATGTGGCATCAACGGCTTAATAAGCATACATGCTTTCAGCATCTTTACTTTCCAGAGCCGTACTACCGGTTAAAAATTGATCAACTCTTCTAGCTGCTTCACGACCTTCTGAAATCGCCCAAACCACCAAAGACTGACCTCTTCTCATATCTCCTGCCGCAAACACTTTATTAACGTTTGTTTGATAAGAACCTTCTTTCGCCTTAACATTTCCACGCTCATCCAAATCAATACCTAACTGCTCTAACAAGCCTGTTTTTTGAGGATGTAGAAAGCCCATTGCCAGGAACACCCGCTCTGCAGGAAGTTCACGCTCTGATCCGGCAACTTCAGAAAATTTAAGAGGACGACCTAAGAAGTCTGTTTCCCATTCAACATCAACAACTTTGATTGCTTTCAGATTACCTTTGCCATCGCCAATAAATTCTTTCGTATTTATAAACCATTTCCGTTCGGCACCTTCCTCGTGAGAACTTGTAGTTTTCAATAACATTGGATAGGTTGGCCAAGGCATTGCCTCTGTACGTTCTGCCGGAGGTGTAGGCATTAACTCAAATTGAGTAATAGATTTTGCTTTTTGACGATTCGAAGTTCCAACGCAATCCGAACCTGTATCGCCACCGCCAATAACTATAACGTTTTTCCCTTCAGCAAGAATTTCTTCCTCAGGAAAAGAAATATTACTTACGCGCTTGTTACTTTGCTTTAAGAATTCCATCGCAAAGTACACGCCTTTCAAATCGCGTCCCGGAACCGGAAGATCACGAGGGATGGTAGAACCACCAGAAAGAACCACTGCGTCAAAATTACGCATGATCTCATCTCCGCTTATGTCTTTACCAACTTCAGTATTATACTTAAAAATAACACCATCATCTTCCATCAATTGCACTCTGCGCTCAACAACCCACTTTTCTAATTTGAAATCAGGAATACCGTAACGCAATAAACCACCGGCTTTATCGTCGCGTTCAAAAACGGTGACAGTGTGCCCTGCTTTATTCAATTGAGCGGCAGCAGCTAAACCTGCAGGACCAGAACCTATAATAGCAACAGTTTTTCCTGAACGGATAAACGGAGCCTTTGATTTTACTAATCCTTTTGCAAAAGCAATTTCAATAATATGCTTTTCAATTTCCTCGATAACAACAGCAGGTTTGTTTATTCCCAACACACACGCTGACTCGCAGGGTGCAGGACAAATTCTTCCTGTAAACTCAGGGAAATTATTAGTAGAGGTTAGAATGCGATACGCCTCTTCCCAATTTTCTTTATAAACAGCATCGTTAAACTCAGGAATTATATTCCCTAGCGGACAGCCATTGTGACAAAACGGAATTCCGCAATTCATACAGCGTGCTGACTGCTGATTTAATTTTTCCTCTGAATAAGTTCCAACAAACTCATTATAATCTTTAACACGCTCTTCAGGAGATCTTTTTTGGGGAAGCTCTCTTGCGTATTCCTTAAATCCTGTGATTTTTCCCATAATTAATTAACCGGCTGAAATTGTGCGTGTTGCAATACTTTTTTATACTCTTTAGGGAACACCTTAATAAATTTACTTCTTTCGTCATTCCAGTTACTCAATAGAAACAATGCCAGATGGCTTTGAGTTAACTGCATATGCGTACGTAACAAAGCTGTAATTTGCTCTTCATCTGTTGTAGTAAGCGGATCTAGATCTACCATTTCCGGATTGCAGTTATCTGCAAAACTACCATCAACATCATAAATCCATGCGATTCCACCACTCATACCTGCTGCGAAGTTTCTTCCTGTTTTACCAAGAATTAGGGCTCTTCCACCGGTCATGTATTCACAACCATGATCGCCTACGCCTTCAACAACTGCGGTAGCACCGGAGTTACGTACAGCAAATCGCTCTCCTGCCTGTCCACGAACAAACAATTCTCCGGAAGTTGCACCATAAAGGGCCACGTTTCCGATAATGATATTATCCTCAGGAACAAGAGTGCTTAGAGATGAAGGATAAATTGCTAACCTGGCTCCAGATAAACCTTTACCTACATAATCGTTTGCTTCACCTTCTAATTCAAAGGAAATACCTTTAGCACAGAAAGCTCCAAAACTTTGTCCCGCAGACCCGCTGAACTTGAAATTAATAGTATTATCTGGTAAACCTGCTGATTGATATACTTTAGAAACCTCATTTGAAAGCAAAGTTCCGAGTGTACGGTCAGTATTTTTCAACTCGAAAGTTGCGAATACAGGTGTTTTATTTTCCAAAGCCTGCTTAGCATGCTCCAGTAGTTTCCAATCGAGAATGTTAGCCATTCCATGATCTTGAGACTCGCTGTTATAAAGCGTTTGTTTCGACGGATTAGTAACAGGATAAAGAATTGCTGATAAATCAACAGTTTTAGCCTTCCAATGTTTATTACCGTCTCTTGCTTTTAGGAACTGCGCACGACCAACCATGTCGTTTATAGTTCTAAAGCCAAGGTCTGCCATAATCTCGCGAAGCTCCTCTACAATAAAGTGGAAAAGATTAACGATATGCTCAGGTTTTCCGCTAAATAATTTTCTTAATTCAGGATCCTGAGTAGCGACACCAACCGGGCATGTATTTAAATGACACTTACGCATCATAATACAACCACCAGCCACAAGTGCCGCAGTTGCTACACCCCACTCTTCAGCTCCCAATAACGTAGCTATTGCGATATCTCTTCCAGTTTTCAACTGACCGTCTGCTTGTAAAACAACACGGCTTCTAAGCTGATTTCTAACAAGGGTTTGATGTGCTTCGGCTAAACCAAGTTCAAATGGCAAACCAGCATGTTTGATAGAACTGATCGGAGATGCTCCCGTTCCGCCATCGTAACCTGCAATAAGGATAACATCCGCGTGTGCCTTAGCAACACCTGCAGCGATAGTACCAACACCCGCCTTAGAAACTAATTTGACGTTGATTCTCGCATCACGATTTGCATTCTTTAAATCGAAAATAAGCTGCGCTAAATCCTCTATTGAATAAATGTCGTGGTGCGGTGGTGGAGATATTAAACCAACACCTGGAGTAGAGTGACGAACCTTTGCAATCCAATCATCAACTTTATGTCCCGGTAATTGACCCCCTTCACCCGGTTTTGCACCCTGAGCCATTTTAATTTGTAACTCATCAGCATTAGTCAGGTAATATGATGTTACACCAAAACGGCCGGATGCAACCTGTTTAATAGCAGAACGCATAGAATCACCATTTGGTAATTTTTCGTAGCGCATTTCATCCTCACCACCTTCTCCTGTATTACTTTTACCGCCTACCCTGTTCATGGCAATGGCCAAAGTACTGTGGGCTTCGTGAGAAATTGAACCGAAAGACATCGCTCCCGTCGCGAAACGCTTTAAGATGGATTCCGCAGGCTCGACTTCAGATAATGCGATAGGCTCACGATGATGTGCAAAATCCAGCAATCCACGCAAGGTGTACATTTTCTCAGACTGATCATTTATAAGTTTTGCATAGTTCTTATAAATAGAATAGTCTCCGGTCCGCGCAGCTTGCTGCAATAAATGCACCGTCTGAGGATTGAATAAATGGGCTTCGCCACGGCGTTTCCACTGATAGATACCACCCTCAGGCAACAGCTGATCTTCAGGTTTTGCATGAATAAAACCATGATTATGCTTGAAGAGTGTCTCTTTAGCAATTTCATTAAGACCTAAACCGCCTATCCTGGTTACAGCGCCGGTGAAATATTTATCAACTACGCTTTTATTTATCCCTAAAATTTCGAAAATCTGAGCACCGTGATATGATTGCAATGTAGAGATTCCCATTTTCGAGAAAATCTTAAGCAAACCATCACAAATTGCTTTGATGTAATTCTTTGAAAGATATTTGTACTCTAGGGAAGTTTCTAGCTTTCCTTCTTCTTTAAGTGTATGAATAGTTTCAAGCGCCAGGTAAGGATTGATTGCACTTGCGCCGAAAGCGAGTAAACAAGCAAAATGATGTACTTCCCAAACGTCGCCCGCTTCAACTACGATACCCACCTGACCGCGGAAACCTCTCTTTATAAGGTGATGATGTACTGCAGAACACGCTAATAATGAAGGTATTGGTGCATGTTGCGAATCCACTGCACGATCTGAAAGTATTAACACTTCAAATCCATCATTCACAGCATCCTCTGCGTAACGACACAGTCTATCTAATGCATTTTGTAAAGATCCGGCCTGACCATCAGCTTTAAAATATGTTTGAAGTGTTTTGGCATTAAACATGCCGGTATCAATACTTCTTAGTTTTTCAAGCTCGAGATTTGTAAGGATGGGTTGTTGCAATGCCACACAATGACAGTGCATCTTATCTTCATCAAACAAATTACCATTACTGCCAATAAACGTCGAAAGGCTCATTACCATCCGCTCACGAATCGGATCGATCGGCGGATTAGTTACTTGTGCAAAAAACTGCTTGAAGTAACTTGATAAATGCTGTGGTCTGTCAGATAAAACAGCCAAAGGAACATCGGTACCCATAGATCCAATAGGTTCCTTACCTTCAACAGCCATCGGCTTAATAATGGTTTCGATATCCTCGCGGCTATATCCAAACACCTGCTGATATTTCAGAACTGCTGATTTTGAAAGATTAGTGAAAGATAATCTTGGTTCAGGCAATTCCTCCAGGCGGATTTTATAGTTTTCAAGCCATTGACCGTAAGGCTGGCTAGAAGCTATCTTATTTTTTATTTCTTCATCTTTGATGATTTTGCCTTCCACCAAATCAACCAGGAACATTTTACCAGGTTGCAGACGTCCTTTTTGAATAATTATTTCTTCAGGAATTGGCAAAGCACCAGCTTCGGAAGCAACAATCACACGACTATCATTCGTTACCGCATAACGTAAAGGTCGCAGACCATTTCGATCTAATAAGGCACCGATCTGTGATCCGTCAGTAAACGTCAAGGCAGCTGGACCATCCCATGGTTCCATTAAAGTAGCATGGAACTCATAAAATGCTTTTTTAACCGGATCCATCTGCTCGTTTCCGTCCCATGCTTCAGGCACAAGCATCATCATAACATGAGGAAGAGAACGTCCGGTATGAACCAATACCTCCACAACGTTATCTAAACATGCAGAATCCGATTGGTTACTATCAATAACAGGAAGAATGATATCCATTTCTTCACTGCTGAAATAAGATGAAGCATATGATTTTAATCCTGAATAAAACCAGTTAAGGTTTCCGGTCAGGGTATTAATTTCTCCATTATGCGCCATAAACCTAAATGGTTGCGCCAATTTCCAGGACGGAAATGTATTGGTTGAAAACCTGCTATGTACTAAACCAAATGCTGATGTAAGTCTGGTATCCTGAAGATCCGTATAATAAGTACGTAACTGGTAAGTAGTTAACTGACCTTTATATACTATAATACGGCTTGAAAGCGAAGCAATATAAAAATCGCTGCCATTCTTTACGGTTTCATTAATGGTTTTTGTGATCAACCTTCTGAAAACAAAGAGCTTTCGTTCAAAATCATCATTATTGTTGATTCCATCGGGCATACCAACAAATAACTGTTCTGTTTCTGGCTCAACAGAAAGAGAAGTTGGGCCAACCACAGAAGGGTTTACAGGTAATTTCCTGAATCCAAGCAACGGCAATCCGAGTTTCTCAGCCGAGCTCATTATAATTGAGCGGCATGTTTCTCTGGTAGCTACATTCTTCGGAAAGAAAATCATACCTACGCCATAGTGTCCGGGCTCAGTAAGATGAATATCTAAAGCAATACATTCCTCCATGAGAAACTCATGAGGAATTTGCAATAATATTCCTGCACCATCACCACTTTCAGGGTCACATCCACAAGCTCCTCTATGCTCCATATTCTCGAGAATAGTTAAAGCATCAGAGACATTTTGATGTGATCGCTGGCCATTAATGTGTGTAATAAAACCTACTCCACAAGAGTCGTGTTCAAATTCAGGGCGATATAATCCCTGCTGGTCGTTTTCGGTTTGCTTCATTATTATAATAATGGGAATGTACGAAAGTACGGATTTCGCACTAAAATTACGGACTGGATAATAATTTTTAACTATTTTTCAAAAACCATCGAATTTTCACTACCAAAATTACCAATTTCACATTCAATCATATTTGATATTAACATTATATTAATGTTAGTTTTATATAAAATAGAACGATTCTCCTCTAAACAGGGGCGTGGATTTCGAAAATACGACAAATATTTAAAAATGAGAATTGAATTTTTTAATTCACAAAATTTCTTACTTTTGCCCCGGGTTAGTCTCCTACGATCAGCTCCTCTTGAACTCCCCCAGGGTGGGAACGCAGCAAGGGTAGAGAGTTGTAGCGGTGCGATAGGAGGTGCTAGCCCACTTTTTTTCTTTTTCTATTCATCGTATTCTTTTTAATACTATACTTTTATTTATCCGGGCAATTTTATTAAATTCGCTGGCTAAACAATAAGTGTCAATCAGACAATTTTAAAACTTTAATTTTCAATATGAAATTTTTTATCGATACTGCCAATCTTGCTCAAATTAAGGAAGCTCATGAAATGGGTGTTTTGGATGGGGTAACTACCAATCCAAGTTTAATGGCCAAAGAAGGAATTACGGGCCATGAGAACGTAATCAATCACTATAAAGCAATCTGTGACATCACCGACGGGGATGTAAGTGCGGAAGTAATAGCTACAACAGTTGACGAAATGATAGCAGAAGGAGAAGCTCTTGCTAAATTGCATCCTAGAATTGTAGTAAAGGTTCCGATGATCAAGGATGGTATAAAAGCGATTAAACATTTCTCATCTAAAGGCATAAAAACCAATTGCACCCTGGTATTCTCAGCAGGCCAGGCTTTGCTGGCAGCAAAAGCGGGTGCTACTTACGTATCACCGTTTATCGGACGTTTAGATGATGTTGCCACAGATGGCTTAACTCTTATCGAAGACATTCGCTTGATTTATGATAATTACGGTTATACAACCCAAATTCTGGCAGCATCGGTTCGCCACCCAATGCATATAGTAAATTGTGCAAAAATTGGTGCTGATGTAATCACCGCCCCCCTATCTGCAATTGCTGCACTATTAAAACACCCATTAACTGATAATGGACTAGCTCAGTTTTTAGCAGATCATGCTAAAGCCGCTGGAAAGTAATTTTTACTTAGAATATTATACTGAAGGCACGAGGATTAATACACTTCGTGCCTTTGTTCATTTTATCCGTCAAACTTTTTACTCCGAGTTGACAGCCTTGTCTAATATTTGTGAAAAACGACACAAACACTCCTTATCTTTGGGGCAATGAATACTCAATATCTGTTGCAAAGGGCTCTGGCCTATGACTTTCTCACAATTGAAGAAGGTGTTTACCTTTTCAAAAATGCCTCCACCGCAGACTTAATGTATACCGCAAATGAATTGCGCAAACAGCAGGTTCCGCATGGGAAGGTGACCTGGCAAATCGATAGAAATGTGAATACCACAAACGTTTGCATTGCGAACTGCAAATTTTGCAACTTCTTTAGAAGACCCGGGCATGCAGATAGTTATATTACAGATATAGAAACCTATAAAAAAAAGATTGAGGAAACCTTTCGGTTTGGCGGAGATCAGCTCTTACTTCAGGGAGGACACCATCCCGATCTTGGATTGCAGTTTTACGCTGATTTGTTTAAAAAATTAAAGGAGCTTTATCCTACTTTGAAACTTCATTCCTTAGGTCCGCCTGAAATTGCCCACATCGCAAAACTAGAAGGATTGAGTCATACGGAAGTGTTAAAAACCCTTATCGATGCCGGACTTGATTCTTTACCAGGAGCCGGAGCCGAGATACTGAATGACCGTGTCAGAAGATTGATTTCTAAAGGAAAGTGTGGAGGACAGGAATGGCTGGATGTTATGAGGGCCTGTCATCAATTAAATATTCCGACATCCGCAACGATGATGTTTGGGCACGTAGAAACCATAGAAGAACGCTTCGAACATTTGGTTTGGATACGTGAAGTTCAATCAGAGAAGCCTGAGAATGCACACGGCTTCATTGCATTCATTCCCTGGCCTTTTCAGGATGATGCAACTTTATTAAAACGCGTAAGGGGGATCAGTAATGAAGTAACTGCCGACGAATACATTCGTATGATTGCTTTAAGCAGAATAATGCTTCCAAATATCAAGAACATTCAAGCATCCTGGTTAACCGTTGGAAAACAAGTTGCTCAAATTTGTTTACATGCCGGTGCGAATGATTTTGGATCAATTATGCTGGAAGAAAATGTAGTGAGCGCCGCAGGTGCACCGCACCGCTTTACATCTAAAGGAATACAGGAGGCTATACGGGAAGCTGGATTTGAGCCGCAACTTCGAACGCAGAAATATGAATTTCGCGAAATTCCTCCTCAAATAGTGCAACAAACAATTAATTACTAAAGCACTTTAAATTATGAGTTCTAGGTAAATTTCATTAGAATTACCTATGCCTTTAAACGCTCTGATAGTTGATGATGAAGAATACAGTAGAAAGTCGCTTTACTTTTTACTCCAGGAAAATTGTCCTGAAATAACCGTCTCGGGAATTGCCGGATCTGTTGCCGAAGCCCGGAAAATCATTCAGGAAAATTCTTTCGACCTTGTTTTTCTGGATATAGCCATGCCTAAAGAAAATGGGTTTGAACTCTTACCAACACTTCAGGAAAAAAACATCCTGGTTGTTTTTATAACCGCTTTCGATCAATACGCTTTGAAGGCGCTTAAAGCGAGTGCTGTTGATTACCTGTTAAAACCAATCGATATCAATGAATTAAAAGTGGCGGTTCAAAAGTCTGTTGAGCGAATAAAGATTCTCAAATCTTCTCTCCGGACTAACGATAATCCATCTTTGGTTACATTAACCGAAAATCTCAACTCTAAAAACAAAATAGATAAAATAACTCTTCCACATACACACGGCTTTCACATAATCGATACAAGCAATATAATCTATATAGAAGCAGACAGCAATTATTCAATTTTTCACCTCAGAAATACGGGAAATTTAGTTATATCGAAACCCCTAAAAGAATTCGAAGATATGCTTGATAACGATTTTGCGAGAATACATAAATCAGCAATCATCAATTTAAATTACGTTAAAAGCTATTCTACCAAACATGGTTTTGAAGTAATTCTCGAAAAAGACATTGTTTTGCCAGTATCCAGAAGGCGCTCAGCGGAGTTTCAAGAAAAATTACGGGAATTTATATCGACAAAAAAATCCAACATTTAACACATTGAGAAATCATAATAACTATCTATTATTTTTTATCTTTTGTTTCTGCATGCCTGGATATCTGACGGCTCAGACTTTAAGTTTTAAAAATTATACAGTAAATAGTGGTTTGGCAAACTCGACAGTGTACCACATTAACCAGGATTCGAAAGGGTTTATATGGCTTGCAACAGAGAGTGGCGTAAACAGATATGATGGCCAAACGTTCCAGACGTTTACCATGGATGATGGTCTCTCTGACAATGAGGTACTTCAAATACAGGAGGATTCGAAGGGACGCACCTGGTTTTTAACTTTAAATGGAAAACTCAGCTACTACTATAACAACAAGTTTTACAACTCAAGCAATGACAGTGTATTGAGGAAAACTTTTTGTAAGGCCAGTTTTGTTTCTTTTTTTGAAGATTCAAAACATCGACTCTGGTTCTCCACGAATCAAAGGGAAATGGTTATGATCGACGGCACGTCAGTAAAAATTTTTTACTCGGCCACTCAGTCATTTACCAATTCATCAATTGCAGAAAATGATCAATCTGAGATATTAATCTTCAATCAAAATGCGACCTATAAGTATAATAATAAAGGTTTTGCTGAACTAAAAACTCAGCTTCACCCCCTTTCTCTTAAAACGCTGTTATATGATAGGGCCGAAAAAAAAATTTCTTTCATTTCCGCCTCAGGATTAGTTGAACTGGACAATGATCACGCGGTAATTAAAAGAAAAATCCCGTCATATATTCTGCAGAAAGGAATCAGTAACTTCTTTTTTGATAAAGAGGACAACCTTTGGATAAATACCATGGGCAATGGTGTTTTTATACTTGATACATCCTTGAACGTCGCCAAAAATCTTTTAAAAAGGAACTACATTACCCATAGTTTATTGGATATGAATGGGAATATATGGATTTCTACGATTGGTAATGGTGTATATATGTTGCCCGAACTGGCAAGAAACATGCGGCATTATACCGTCGATGAAGGATTATTTTATAACTCCATTCACAGTATCACCCGAACTCCTGATAAGGATTTAATACTGGGATTAAGAAACGGAAATCTAACTTTATTAAGTGGGAATAATGCTATTTACAAAACATTAAACACCTCCCATTCCGCCTATAATCCGATCAAAAAACTTTATTACGATCAGCAAAATCAATCTATCTGGTTTGCATCCAATAACAATCTAGGTGAGATCAGTTCAGATTTTCGACATATTAGATATTTGAAGGAAAGGGATAACCTAACCTATGCACTTAAATCATTTAGTATTAGTAAGAGTGGGAAATTAGCAATTGCTCTTGCTGCTGGCGTTGATATTCTTGAAAACAAAAATGCAGATCTAATTTTCGAAACGCCAAATCTTGGCAACCGATCCAAACATTTTCCCTCAAGGGCCTATACAGTATTTTATGACTCGAATGAAAGATTATGGTTTTCGAACATGAACGGCTTACATTGTTTCTATCAGAACCGACTTGTTGAACTATATCATTCTATACCCCAACTTAAACAAAGAATTACAAATATCGCAGAACTGCCGGATAAAACTATTGTCTGTGCGAGCTATGGATTTGGAATATTTTTTATAAAAAATTTCAAGCTAATCCGAGCGATAACTACACAGCAAGGCTTGGGTAGTAATATATGTAAAAAGGTGTTCTATACTAATAACTATATCTGGGTTATAACAGGTAAAGGTATTAGCAGGATCTCGAAAGATTTGGCGAGAATAGACAATTTCCATAAAGAGAATGGTTTACTTTCCAATGAAATAAATGACGCGATTGTCGATAATGATTCTGTGTATGTGGCTTCAAATAGTGGATTATCTATATTTCCAGCCAACCTGCAGCTCAAAAGGAAAAATCGAATTCCTTTAAATTTAAAGTCCATTCTAATTAATAACCGGGAAGTCGATTTATCAGAAAATATTGAACTAAATTACAAATCGAACAATATCACCGTAAACTATATTGGCATCGACTTTAACAATCCTTCTGAAATAACATACGAATACCGGTTAAAAGATGAGCTAAGGTGGACCACCACCTCCAATAACACCATTGAATTTGGCTCGTTAGAACCCGGAGAGTATCATCTACAGATAAGAGCCCGTGGCGTGAATAGTGCCTGGAGCGACCCAATTTCATATAATTTTGTCATCAAGCCCCCATTTTGGAAAACTCCCTGGTTCATCATTTTGATGATTTTAATATTCACGCCATTAATCTTCTATCTGGTTAACAGCTTTTATAAAAACAAAAGGATTAAAGAGAACGAGAAATTACTTGCAAAAACTAAAATTATCGCTTTAGAACAACAGGCATTGCAAGCAATGATGAATCCCCATTTCATCTTTAATGTCATGAATTCTATCCAGCATTTTATAAATACGAAAGACACCGTAATGGCCAATCAATTATTAACCGGCTTTGCCCGTCTTATTCGAAAAAACCTTGATATTTGCAACAAAAGCTATATCTCGCTTGAAGAAGAACTTTCCTATCTCAACCTATATCTCGCTTTGGAAAAGCTCCGATTCGGAAACAAAATGAATTACCGGATACATATAGACCCCGAAATAGACAAAGAAGAAACGTTAATACCTTCGATGCTTTTACAGCCTTTTGTCGAAAATTCTATTTGGCACGGGATTATGCCCAAAGAAACCGACGGAAACATATCAATTTCTATTAAGTTGAAGACCCCAACATTATTAGATATTTGCATAGAAGACGATGGTATCGGAATAGAACAGTCTTTTAAATTAAAAAGCAACGATCATATTAGCCGGGGTATGGAATTAACGCAGGAGCGTATAAATCTTTTAAATAAGTTTGAAGCTCCAATCAAATTGAACGTCGAAAATGTGAAACCAAACGGAACAAAAGTCACTATTTTAATTCCGATTTAACCGTTAACTCATTAACTGCTACCGATAACTCATTAATTTATACCCGAAAATCCAATTTTTCTTACTATTGTTATAGATATCATTGCGAATCTGTTTTAAGGTAAACTTTTTTAAAATATTATTATCTAAGTGTGTGTTTAGCGGCTGGAACTTCCCAAAAGTTTCACCGCTTTTTTTTTGTCAGCTTTTTTAATGGTTTTACTAGATTTGCAAGATCTTGAACAATCTTGATTTATACACAGAAGCATTAATATTTGCATCTTCACAAAGCATATCTCTTGCCGAGATACAACAGGTGATAGATTCATTAAATGAAGAGCCAACTCCTATCGAGTCTATATTAGAATCTCTTACCAGGATTCAACAGAAATATCATAGTCCGGACTTTGCAATAGAGCTTGTTGAGATAAATGGCGGATATCAATTTCTGACTAAGAAAATCCTCTATCCTGTAATAAGTCAATTACAGATTCAACGATCTAAAAAGAAGCTGAGTCAGGCTGCCCTGGAAACTCTTGCTATTATAGCTTACAGGCAGCCAATCACAAAACTTGAGATCGAACAAATTCGTGGTGTAAATTGCGATTATACAATTCAAAAACTTCTCGATAAAGAGCTAATTTCGATCTCGGGCAAGGCAGAATCTGTCGGAAAGCCTTTACTTTATGGCACGAGCTCCTTATTTATGGATTATTTTGGAATTAAAGACAGTTCAGAATTACCACAATTAAATGATATTCAGACAAATGAAAACCAGGTGGGAGAAAAACAAGATTAATTTTAATTGCGCGAAATTTTAGCATACTTTTTAAAAATCTTATTATTTTTATGGTAAGCAATAATTAATCTGAAAGATGAAAACGCCAAAGAAAAAGTTTGATAATACCGACAGCCTAAAAGGTCCAAAAACGAATTTAGAAGATCCAATTGCTAAGAAACGTTTGAATGATGATGACGATGATGATTTTGACAGTCCTTTAGATGATGATCTGGGAGGATTTGACGACTTAGATTCACTGGTTGATGATGACGACGATTTTTAATAAAATTTATTCTTTGCATGGAAAGCATTCAGCCAACTGAATGCTTTTTTTATATTAATTTAAAACCAAATATGGTTATAACCGAAGTAAGAGATAAAAAAACAGTCAGAGAATTCTTAAACGTTTCCAGAAAAATTTACGAGAACGACCCCGTTTGGGTATGTCCCTTAGATACCGATATTGAAAAAATATTCGATCCTCAACAAAATAGTTTCCATCAGCATGGACGAATAATCCGCTGGATTGCCAAAGATCTGGCAGGAAATACCAAAGGTAGAATTGCCGCCTTCGTTAACGATAAAAAAGCCAGCACCTTTCCACAACCAACCGGGGGAATAGGCTTTTTCGAATGCGTAAATGATAAAAAAGTTGCATTCGAACTTTTCGACACAGCTCAAGCCTGGCTAAAGAACGAAGGAATGGAAGCTATGGATGGTCCGATCAACTTCGGTGAAAATGACTCTTTCTGGGGACTATTGATTGAAGGATTCACCCATCCATCTTACGGGATGAACTATAATCCGCCTTATTACAAGGAGTTTTTTGATGCTTATGGCTTTGTGCCAATGTATGAGCAAATAACCAATCATCTTGAAGTTAACAAGCCGTTTCCAGAGCGTTTTACAAAAATCGCAGAATGGGTGGCTAAGAAACCTGGCTATTCGTTCAGGCACCTGGAGAGTAAGAACATAGAGAAATATGCTTCTGATTTCATGGAGATCTATAATGATGCCTGGCAGGATTTTGAAAATTTTGTCCCGATTGATAAAGCGACTATTTACGATAGCTTTAAAAAAATGAAAGCAATTATGGATGAAAAGCTAATCTGGTTTTCTTACATAAATGATGAACCCGCAGCTTTTGTAATTATCTTACCAGATGCCAATCAGATCATCAAACCTCTAAAAGGAAAGCTTGGAATTTTAGAGAAGATTCAATTCCTGTATTACCGATGGAAGGGTGTGTCGAGAATGCGTGCTGTTGCTATGGGTACGAAAAAAACCTTCCAAAAACACGGTCTGGAATCGGCGATGTTCATTAAACTGAAAGAATATGTTTTACCCTTAAACCAGTATCAGGAATTGGAATTATCGTGGGTAGGAGATTTCAACGATAAAATGCTTTCGATACATGAAGCCACAGGTGCTTCTTTTGGAAAGAAACATTTAACAATGAGAAAAATATTTTAAAAGATAGGCTCATTTTATGAGCCTATTCTTTTATGCAATTACTTTAGAACGTCTGAGTTCCTCAAAAAGATTAATTATCTTCTTTTGTAAGTCAATCACCTCAGTTTCCCGTTCCTGCAGTTTTTTTGTCATCGTTTCTAACTCAGAAATATACTTCTCTTGTTGTTCGGTATCGTTATATGTCAATAACTGAACTACTGTCATATCGAATAACTTTGAAATCTGTTCTAAACGAGACAAATTGATATCTGTAATTCCTGTTTCAATCTTGGAGAACGCAGGGATCGAAATATCCAATCTTTTCGCCACATCTTCCTGGCTCCAACCTTTTTGGTGCCTTAAAAGCCTAATCTTTTTACCTAATGTTTTCATTTACCCTTCTAGTTTAAGCATCTAAATTGCCAGAGCTTTATTTGCAAGTATATTTAAATCTACACCGCCAAAATCACCCGAGCTCATAAGAAGCAAGTTTTTACCCTTATAATTAATATAACTCAAAAATTCGACCAATATTTCTGAATTATTGAAAAAAATTAACTTATCGTTATTAAAAGCCTTTTTTACCTCATATTCGGTATATGGCTCCATATTTTTCTGTTCAAATGTGCGTCTGTTAATGAATACAACTGCAGTGTCGGCTGTATTCATACAGTCTTTATATTCATCCAAAAACTTTTTATCCAGGCTGCTGAACGTATGAAGTTCCATTACAGCAACCAACTCCCTGTCGGGAAATTGCGCCTTTACAGCCGTAAGTGTAGCTTTTAGTTTCGAAGGCGAATGTGCAAAGTCTTTATACACTGACGTGTTCTCATTCTTGCCCAAAAGTTCCAGTCTCTTTGCTGCCCCCTTAAAAGAACTCATCGCCTGATAAAAATCAGAGTCGCTGATATTCAATTGTTTACATGCACAATGCGCGGCCTCCAGATTCTGCAAATTATGTCTTCCAAATACTGAAAGAGGGATTAACTCAGCGTTTACTTTAAGAGAAGTAATGCCTTTTTCTGTCGCGCTCTGTGGTTCGGAATATCCAATCTTTGTTAAAGAAGCCGATGAATTCTCGACAACAGATCTTACCTGCTCATCTTCTGAATTGTAAATTATAACCCCGCCAGGCGTAATCGTATTAAGAAATATTTTAAACTGCTCTATATAATTTTCAAAAGTGGGAAATACGTTAATATGATCCCAGGCTATTCCGCTTATTATACCGATGTTAGCCCGATACAAATGAAACTTCGGACGCCTGTCAATCGGAGATGCTAAATACTCGTCACCCTCTATGATTATAAGAGGAGTGTCCGATATTTTCACCATTGCTTCGAAGCCTTCAAGCTGCGCTCCAACCAGGTAATCGAAATCTTTGTTACATGCCTTGAGCACATGCAAAATCATCGATGTAATGGTCGTTTTTCCATGACTCCCTCCTACTACAACTCTTATTTTATCTTTAGATTGTTCATAAACATATTCTGGGTAAGAATATATTTTCAACCCCAGTTCCTGCGCTTTCAACAATTCGGGATTATCTGCCCGGGCGTGCATCCCTAAAATAACGGCATCTATATCCTTGGTAATATTTTCCGGAAACCATCCTAGCTTAGACGGCAAGACTTTATATTTCGCTAACCGGGACCGCGATGGCTCGTATATTGCATCATCAGAACCGGTAATAATATATCCTTTTAGAGATAATGCAATTGCCATATTATGCATTGCACTACCGCCAATGGCAATCAAATGTACTCGCATTAAGTGTAATTTGTAATAAAAATCTTGTTAAAGTTACAAGATACTATTTAAAAGAGATTTGCTTTAAGTTTGTTTTAAAAATTTTGCAGAACACCAGGTATCCAGCAATTTTTTCTTCACAAACGACAAATTCAAGGTAGAGGCTTTGTCAATTAAGCTTTCTAAATCTGCATAATAAAAACCACTTATATACAGTTCTCCCCCGGGTGCCAACACATTTGAATAACGATCGAACTGATCCAAAAGTATGTTCCGGTTAATATTTGCAAGAACAATATCAAATTCCCTTTCGGGGATGACATCCTTAGATCCGCAGAGAATTTGATTAAGTGGAGTATGATTTAAACGGGAATTTTCAATCATACTATCATAGCAGATAGCATCATAGTCGATAGCTGTAATATCTTTTGAACCAAGTTTATGAGCCAATATCGCAAGTATTCCTGTACCAGATCCCATATCCAATACACGCTTATCACGAAAATCTTCCTCTAATATAAACTCCATCATCATAGTTGTTGTCTGATGATGGCCAGTACCAAAAGACATTTTCGGGTCAATAATGATCTCTAAAGGGTATTCTGGTTTTGGCTGATGAAAAGTGGCACGGACGTAGCACTGCTCTTTAATAAGCAGAGGTTCAAAATTACTTTCCCAAATTTGGTTCCAGTTCTTTTGAGCCACCTGGTTCTGTTCCCAGGAAAAAGAGTAGATTTCTTTATATGGTGATAAAGCATTATGAAAATCCTCTTCATTAAATTCAGAGGATTTGATATATGCATTAAACCCCTCCGGAGTTTCTTCAAAGGTATCAAAGCCTGCCTCACCCAGTGCATTGATGAGCAGGTCTCTTTGATAATCTTCCTTGGTCTCTATA